>DATNQK010000143.1:0-5340 GCA_036704065.1 Stenomitos sp. | reverse complement strand
CCCAAGCCACAACCTTAGCGTTGCCTTGGGTCTGATTTTCAGCAATTTGGGTTTCTTTCAGCTTCTGGAGCAGAGTGTTGTAACTCGTCTGCGCTGCTTGCACTTTCCGCTCTAAGTCGTTTTGCTTTTGCACTAAGCGGGGCAAGCGAACCGACTGGGCACGCTCGGCATCTAGGGTTGTAGAAAGATCGGAAATTTGTTTTTCTATGCCCTGGCGAGTCGAATCTAAGCGCACCAAGTCAGACGATAAATCTTGCTTAAGAGCACCAATCAACAGGTTGGCATCAGGGGTGCCTGCACCACTAGAAGCACCTAGAATTTTGGCCGACTTTTGGCGCAACAGCGCTTTTAAGTTTGCAATATTGTTTTGGAGTTGGACAACAGTAGGATGATTATCTGTAAAGCGATTGCGGGCCTGCACCAACTCAGTTTCGCTGGTCTGAATGTCCTTAACGGTATCCTGAATTTCTGGTGACTGACTTAAGGAGGCAATGGCGATCGCCTGATCTGGGCTCATCCCGATCTTCTGGGCAGTCGAAGCCATTTGCGCCTGAGTGTTAGCCAATTGAGCCCGATTATCGGAAATCTGGCGTTGTAACTCGTTGATGCGACCTTCCGTAGACGTTACCTTGTCACCTAAGTCCAACAACTGATTGGCTAATTTAAACTGACGCAGCGCCGTCTCCGCCTGCTTTAAATCCGCTTCAGCATCAGGTAACTGTTTTTCAACGAACTGACGTGTTCGTTGAATATCGTCTTGGTTGCCGCGTACTTTATTGGCCATGTAGGCTTCAATCACCTGATTGACCCCTGCGGCGGCTTTACTTGGACTTTTATCTTTAAATGTGATTTTAATAATATCTGCAGCGTTAACCGTGCTCACCGACAAGCTGCGCTGAAAATCATTAACCGAAACGGCATCTCCAGAGTCATCTCGCCAAGAAAGCTTACGCAACGCAGCCTGAAGCACAGGGGTAGATTGAATAATTTCTGTCTCTGTTAAGGCTGGATTGCCTAAATTGGTTAACGGGTCGAGGCGATCCACTTCTTGACCCACTTGCGTCAACGTAGAGGTCGGCGTAAGACGCTTCAGTACAATTTTCCCTTCGGCTTCATAAACTGATTTTTGGAATAAGGCTAATATCCCAGCCAACAAGAAAAACAACGAGAAGACTAACAAGGCAGGTCGCCAATGCTGCTTCAGCCGCATGGAGTACTGGAGGAGAGTTGAAAGAGCAGAGCCTCGGTTGTTCATGAATCAGATAAACAAGACAAATTAAAAGAGTTGAAAATTATTAGATGTAAACGATACATACTAACCCCCCATAACAGTTTGAATTTGCCTCAAATTTAAAGCAAAATGAAATTCAAATAAAATGTAGACACTTTTAGTTGTTGATTTCCATATGATCAGTTTTAATGGCTGATCGGTTTTAACGGCAAGGGAACCCACCCCTTTACCTTCCTTAGCCCTCAACCTATCCCATCCAAAAACACGAGTAGTCTCTCGTGTAGACAAAGGGGGAGGAAAAACGAAAGGCAACTTCATTGAGATAGGGTGAGCCCATTCTACTGAATGAGCAGCCTGATTGTCCGGTTTCCTAGCAAGCTTGGCAGACATCAAAACCCTAAAATCATAGATCCATAGCGCTTAAAAGAAGGAAACCCAATTGTGGTTTGGCTCCACACTCCTGAGGTTAGCACTTGTTAAAAGTCAGACTTCAGGACACGCTAGATTCTTCACTCAAAATAGGGTATAGACCAAAATCGTCCACAATAGAGCGCGTCAGAATCCATATCCTATAGCGCCATACTCTTTGAATCAACGATGGTATACGAGTCAGAATTTGCCCCTTCATTTGAGAAAAAGTACGGGCACTCATTAATATATTTTCACCATTCATCATGCTATAAACAGTTCCAAAAAAGGGTAATGGTTGAATATTGATATCTGGCAGCGTATCAAATGAACAGAGATATAAGTCGTTCTCAGAATAAACAGACTTAAACAAAGCGGGGTACAAATCATTTCTGATAATCACAGATGATCCTGAAACATGATTAAACCGCTTAGAATTTACAAAAATCCATTTACTCCCTTCTCTGTACATATACCCCTTCCGCATCACCCACCCCTCACAGTGAGGCTTAGCAGCAACCCATTCGGCCAATCTACGATTAACACAATCATCGGCATCCATCATCATCAAATGGGTAGGGCTCAATTGCTGAGCATATTCAATGCCTTTGAGGAATTTGCAACTTTTATCCGCATTTTTTCTGGCAATATCTAAACTGTGGACATACGCATATCCAGACTTATTTGCTTGATCTGCTGGAATCAAAATCGGCGGAGGAATGTCTACTAAAACGTAGTGAATCGACGGATGTTCAAACTGCACGTCTGGTTTTTGGTTACAGACAACCACAACTCTAAACTTGTCAGATGTTTGATTGCATATAGATTTTAGGGTTCGCTCTAGCAAACGCCCTACCGTCGACCAAGAAGTGGAAATATCTTTATGTTTTACTGCAATAACAAAAACAAGCATTTGAATTTATCGGCTGATTACCGTAGTCCTAAGTCTTATCAAAAACCCTAAAACTCTAGCAGAACATCGTCCTAAAATCCTTACCACTACGAATCCGGCCACAATACTGGGAAAATATCTGGATCGCTAAAGTCTGGATCACCATTCTCCAGTTTTCGGCATAACGTCTCGTCAAACATATGGATGCTTCTACCATCAGCCGTAACAAAGGGACGGTAGCAATTTTCCTTGTCTTGAAGATGCACAGCCATTGCAATCCGTGCCTCATTACTGACGTTCGGATAGCTGCCATGAATCGTCCAGCAGTTATGGAAGCTCACCTGTCCTTTTTTCAACTCAATGGGCACACGAACCACTGCATAGCCTTTGTCGCGAAACTGTGCTTCCACACCTGCTAAATCTTGGTTATTAAAGAAGCGGGTATCTTGGATATCTTTCCACTTATGGCTACCATCCAATACCACTAAAGGCCCACGTTCTACGGGACAGTCGTGGAAAGGAATCCAGGCTGTTAGTAACTGCTGCGAAGAACAAGTGGACCAGTAGGCAGCATCTGCATGCCAACCCACAACGGTCGAATGAGACTCTTGGACATGGGGGGGCTTAAACACCAGTTGATCATCTAGAAGCCGGACTTGAGATGTTCGCGCCAAACGGGCTGCGATCGCACCAATCACTGGATGCAGGGCAAGTTGGCGCAGTTCTTTTTTTTGCAAGGACACAAATTCATTGTTGCGAATTCCATCCCCATCTTCAGGTACCCAATTACTGTATCCAGTGGCATAAGGCAAAACCGCATCTCGTTCGCCTCGATAAAAACGCTCACTCCCAAGCAACGCTTCATCAATCACGGCCTCTGGAATAATTGGGGGACTAATGTACCATCCGTGTTCTTCGTAGAATAAAATATCCTCCTCGCTAGGCAATAAATCAAACTGCTCTGAGGTTAATAGCCCTGGTTGAAGCGTTGATTGAAGCATAATTTACTGTCCAGACTCGCTAGGTTTCCGATTTCTGAGACGACCCCATAAATTCTTCGGAGGTCGCAAATCCTTCTTGACTAATACCCTCTCGACGTAAAACCGTTTTGACAGTCAAGAATAAGATTTTAAGATCCAACCCTAAATTCCAATGGTCGATATACCAAACATCTAACTTAAACTTTTCATCCCAACTGATCAAATTTCGACCGTTAACTTGAGCCAGACCAGTAATGCCTGGCTTCACTTCATGCCTTCGAGCTTGCTCAGGACTGTAACGTTCTAAATATTCCACAACCAAGGGTCTTGGACCAACAAAACTCATCTCTCCTTTGAGAATATTCCAAAGCTGAGGCAGCTCATCTAGACTACTGCTTCTGAGAAGTTGACCAAACCGAGGCAAGCGTTCTGCGTCCGGCAACAACTGCCCATTTGCATCCCGTTGGTCGGTCATAGTACGAAATTTATAGAAGTTAAAGATGTGTCCATCTTTGCCCGGTCTCGGTTGGCGAAATAGAACAGGAGCGCCCATATAGCGATAAATAGCTATGGCCACTAAACCCAAGATTGGCAAGAAAACAAGCAGCAACAGTACCGCCAATGCTCTATCTACTACTTCTTTAACCAATCTTTGCAGAGACTTTCCCAACCACTTATTCCGTCGATTCATAGACCCATCATAATTGCACAACTCTACTGCGATCGCCACCCAATCATTAACGGATAGAATCACAAACCTTACACATGCTCAGTTTCAGCCGAGTTTTCTCACCTCACCCTATTCAACCCACCTTTAATGAAAATATGCTTAATTCTTAAAACAAGTGTATATATAAACAAGAAGTCATCACATAAACACTTCGAAATCAAGTTTGCCACTCCCCCTTAGATTAAGCTATCGTGAGAGGAAAATCTGGCAGCTCAAGAAAATTAAACAACTTTGAATCATAAATTTTTAGAGATCAAATTTCAAGGACATGAGGACTATGTTAGGATGATCACCTATGTTTTATAATTTTCTTCTTGAGAAGTAAAGATAGCTAGATCGATTTCAAGAAGACATTTTTTTCAGGTGCACACAGCGATTACGTCGTGTGTGTATTTTCAAACTCATAGAGCAATTAAAAGATCATGATTGCGCAATTTATAAATTGATTCAATATCCTTAATTTGTGCAGACAAAATCTAAAGCAAACTTTACAAGATCTCTAAATCAATGCAAATTCAAATAACACAAAAATCTTATTTTCTTCCTCCATGACACTCAGATTCAAGCGATTCATTAAGAGGGGGATGTTTTTTGATCGATTTAAGCTTCTTTGTTACAACCAAGGGGAAATATGCTCTCTAATCAGTATTTCGTCATCATAGACGCACTGATCTTTTTACTAACACCCTTTCTTTCACTGTTAATTCGCCTTGATGGATGGGAGCTGGCAGAAACTTATTTTGCACATCTAGCCTTAGTTACTGCATTCTTTATTTGCATCAAACTTTTAATTCTAAATTACCTGGGTTTTTATAAACGCTACTGGCGTTTTGCAAGCCTCGAAGATTTAGAACATCTTGCACTCTGTACCACAGCATTTACATTGTGCGATGGCATTTTCTTATATGGTCTTCACAAAGTTACTCAACTGCAGCTCCACATCCTACCCCACTCCGTCCCCTTGGTTGATGGCTTGTTGAGTTTTATCTTGTTAGGGCTTGTTCGCTTCAGCGTCCCATTATGGTTTCGCCACAAGAAACGCAAATATAACGCAACCCGACACGAAAGAGTTTTTATTTTTGGCGCAGGAACTGCTGGT
>DATNQK010000142.1:0-16469 GCA_036704065.1 Stenomitos sp. | reverse complement strand
GATCGCGGGTGGAACTCATCGACACGCCTGGAATTGACGAAATCGACGGACAGCAGCGAGAGACGATGGCGCGCACTATCGCGAAGCAGGCCGATTTAATCCTGTTTGTGATTGCTGGGGATATGACGCGGGTAGAGTACGAAGCACTGGCCGAGCTGCGCAATGCCAGCAAGCCTATCCTGCTGGTGTTCAACAAAATTGATCAATATCCCGATACTGATCGGGACATCATTTATCGCAAAATCCGCGACGAGCGCGTACGTTCGCTGCTATCGCCTGAGGAAATTGTGATGGCAGCCGCAGCGCCACTGGTGGCACAACCCGTACAAAATGCCGATGGCAGTTGGCGTGCAGAACTGGTAGCGGGACCGCCTCAAATCACCGATCTAAAACTGAAAATTTTGGAGGTTTTACACCGAGAGGGTAAGGCATTGGTGGCCCTCAATACCCTGCTCTACGCTGACGACATCCACGACCAAGTTTTGGCTCGCAAATTGACGCTGCGTGACCAGGAAGCCAACCGCATTATCGGGCAAAGCGCTGTTGCCAAAGCCCTGGCGATCGCCCTCAACCCTATCACCGTTGTGGATATCGTGAGCAGTGCCGTTGTTGATGTCGCCCTCATTGTCACTCTAGCCAAGCTCTACGGTCTACCGATGACGCAACAAGATGCCACCAAGCTGTTGCGCAATATCGTCATGGCAATGGGCAGTATCGGCGCTGCCGAATTTCTTACCACCCTGGGCTTGAGTTCAGTCAAGGGCGCATTGAGCCTAGCCGCTCCGGTTACAGGTGGCGCATCGCTGGTACCCTACCTCTCAGTCGCCACTGCTCAAGCCGCAGCAGCGGGGGTTTCCTCCTACGCAATGGGGCAAGTTGCCAAACGCTACTTAGCCAATGGTGCAACTTGGGGGCCAGATAGCCCCAAAGCCGTTGTTCAAGAGATCTTAGACACGATGGACCAGACCTACATCCTGAATCGCATTAAGACCGAGCTCAAGGCCAAACTTCAACCCAAAACAGCATCCAATTTTCCGGAATGAAATGTATTAGTGGTGCTGAAACAGGACAATCAGGTACTTAACCTTCATGCCCAGCGGTTTCCAGTTCGGGTCGGTCGAGGCAATTAAACGCTCACCCGAAACTGCCTGATAATTGCTAGCAAATTGCTTGTCGGCACCTGGGGATTGGGTAAGCTGCACAATCAGTTTGCCAAAATAATTTTGCAACGCGGTGTCTTGCAACGGAATAATGCCCCCATAGGGTCCACCCAAACCTACCAACTGAAACGCACCGATTTTCTGCTGCACCTGCGCCATTGGCATACCCTCCTTCAAATCAGCAGGCAGCTTCCAACCTGGGCCCAGATCCATCGCTTGGTAGGGTTTGGTTTTGGTTTTATCTGTCCAAACAATGGTCAATGACCAATCAGGGCCGAGATTAATTCGCGTGCCAAATTCCCGCTCTGTATCATCGGCATCCGAGGGCCGGACATCAGAGAGGCGTTGCGGCCCAAATATTTTCACCAAGTCTTGATAGGAGGTGTTGAGGGTAATTGGCCCGATGCTTTGACCAGGCACAACGGTTGTATTGGTTAGGGGGGATGCCGCTTGACTGAGACGCAGTTCAGAAGCAGGGTGACGCGTCGGCACTGGCGCGCTCCGAGGCGAGAATGAAGACAGTAATGTCGTATATGCAGAGGCATTCATACCGCCACTGAAGAGGGCTGTCGCGGCAAGCCCCATCCCTATCCCATACATTGATGCAGTCGAGCGAATCATTCGTTCAAAGGTTAATTTCAAGCTTTTCTCTTCAATGACCTTAAATATAAGGCTTTGTTCCACTTATTGGGGTCACTCAGCGGTTTACCCCTATCTTCTAAATTCCTTGACTCAACCACGCAATCGCTTCTCGGATCCAGTCGTCTACATTGCCATTTTTAGCAAAGGCTGTTTTCTGGCCTACCGCATTGAGCGCATCCATCACTTCACGACTGCTGTAACCAAGGGCCACAAGGGTCATTTCCACTTCTGCTTGCACTTCGGCGGCAGGGCCAGGCAGGGGGGCAGTGACTAATCCCGCTTGCGATCGCCATTCTGCCAGCTTAGAGCGCAGTTCTAGGGCAATACGCTCTGCGGTCTTTGCGCCAACCCCAGGCGTTTTCGCCAACAGCTTTGTATTGCTATTCACAATGGCCTGAATCAGATCTTGCAATCCAAAGGTGTCTAACAGTGCTACGCCTAACTGCGGCCCAATCCCGCTCACACTAATCAGTTGGCGAAAGACATCTCGCTCAGGGGCGCTACTAAACCCAAATAAAATCCACTGGTCTTCTCTCACTTGCAAATGGGTAAACACCCGCACCGTTTCCCCAATCGCAGGCAGTTGTGCCATCATCCGCGTCGGAATCTGCACGTCGTAGCCCAACCCATTCACCTCTACGGTAATAAAGCTGCGAGAACCCACATTGCGCTGCAGTGCAGCCAGAGAACCATTGAGGTATCCAATCATAGACTATGCGCCCCAGAGCGGCGAGTAACACCAATTTTCAAACCCTATCTTTTGCCTTTCTATCATCGGAGCAGTCCCCAAACTGAAAAGGCTTTAGATAGTCAACGTACGACGATAAGCAACCAACGAATCTATAAAATACAGCTTATCTGTATGTCTGCGATGGCTTATGACTGCTCCTTGGACTTCGTCTTCCACTATTGCCCATGTGCAAATTCTGCTGGATAGTTTTCGGCACTGGCTCGGCCAGGATCTTATCCCGCGCAGCACGCCCCTTACCGATGCTGAGCAGTTGTTTCATGCGTCCTTTGTGGTGTTATCCCACGGTACGCAAGCAGACCCCATTTTGAACTATGGCAATGCAACCGCTCTACAGCTCTGGGAGATGGAGTGGGATGCCTTAACCCAAATGCCCTCTCGCCTCACTGCCGAACCCGAACTGCAACAAGCGCGATCGCAACAGCTTGCCTTAGCCGCACAGCAGGGCTATTTCACTAACTACGAAGGCGTGCGTATCTCTAGAACTGGACAGCGGTTTCTGATTCAGCAAGCCACACTTTGGAAATTACTAGACGCCGAGGGGAACCCTTACGGTCAAGCGGCGACCTTCAGCCACTGGCAACGGCTACCCTAAATATCCCTCCCACCTTCATTTCTCTGGGCCTATGAAAGTTCTGCTCATCATTGAACAATGCAACCCTAACTGGCCCTCGGTTCCCCTGGTTGGCTTTCAACTGTTTCAAGCGCTCAATGCTATCGCAGATGTCACCCTAGTGACCCACGGACGCAACCAAGCCGACTTAGAGCAACACACCATCACGCCCAAGCGGATTGTCTACCTCCACGAAAGTGCCTTCATTCGCAATTACTACCAGATCGCCACCGCTTGGCTTCCAGGGGGAATGGCCAACTGGCCCCTGTATCATGTGTTGACCTATCCCATTTATGCCGAGTTCAACCATCAGGTCTATCGGCAATTTAAAGCGGCAGTCGCGCAAGGAGCGTACGACATTGTTCATGTCATTACCCCGATGATGCCGCGCTACCCTGTCAAACTCATCCGAGCCTGCGGCACAACGCCGTTTGTCCTCGGCCCCGTCAATGGTGGCATCCCCTTTCCTAAAGGATTTTCTAGAGTTGCTGCCCAAGAATTTGCCTATCTCAATTTTTTCCGAGCCTTAGGTCGCTGGCTCATTCCAGGGTATCTTGCCACCTACCGCAAGGCCGACCGCATCTTAGCGGGTTCCGTCTATACCCATGATTGGCTTCAGGATAGTTTGGGCGTGAGCAGCGATCGCCTTGCCCTTCTGCCAGAAAATGGCCTAGATGCATTGTTTTTACAATCGCAGCCGCGCACCCTCAGCAGCGAACTGCTTCGCATTTTGTTCGTGGGTCGGCTTGTGCCTTATAAATGTGCCGACTTGGTCATCGCTGCGATCGCCCAACTCTCAGCCACCGAGCAACAGCGCGTGCAATTAACCATCGTCGGAGACGGCCCACAACGACCCTTCCTAGAGCAGCAAGTTCAACAGCTCCATCTCCAGCAACAGGTGCAGTTTGTCGGATGGGTCCCCCAAGCCGAAACACGCAACTACTACTTACAATCCGACGTGTTTTGCTTTCCCTCCATCCGCGAATTTGGAGGCGCAGTTGTGTTAGAAGCAATGGCCTGTGGCCTGCCCTGCATCGTTGCAGACTATGGCGGTATTGGCGAATACGTCACCCCAGAAACCGGATTCAAGCTGCCGCCAACATCACGGGAAGCCTTAACCGCAGGGATTGTGCAAAGTCTGCAAATCCTGCTGCATGAACCTGACCGATATGCACACCTATCCCAAGCTGCCATTCATCGTGCCACAACCTTTAGCTGGCCTCACAAGGCTCAACAGATCTTGAAGCACTATCAAACACTAATCGACTCTCACACGGCTGTCCATACATCCACATCTACCAAGAATCTCAGTACTTTCACGTAGATCCCCTGAGCCCCTTATTCCAAGACGTTTTTGCACCACTGCGGAGGGAAGATGTACAGCTTTTCAGGGCAGAAAGACTAGTAAAACAAGAACTGATCAGGGAAAACGTGGGGATAATAGCTGGCAAATTTGGTCATCTCCAGCAAATCGCTGTATAGCTCACCCTCAGACATCTGGGTTGGTGCTATCGGTTGCTCCAGCTCAGTCGTTGAAGGTTGAGCTTCCACCGCCAAGGTATGGACTCGATGCTTCTTAAACCACTGAAATCGTGCCATGAGACAACCTCCCTTTAACGCTTAGGAGCATAATCTCGTGTTTTTCTATACAGGTATGTGACTCGTAAGCAGAGATGCAGTGATATGAATCACACCTAAATGTCATGAAATCTTGACTTTCGCCAGAAGCCTTGTCAGAGAAGCATTTACAGTGGGCATGCTAAAGGAAAGAACTCCAATTTTCCTTTGCGACCAAAAAATATCCGTAGACTCACGGGGGGAAGGGCTTTGCTTTAGGCCCTAAAAACCACGAAATTCCCGTAGTTTTTCGCTGTGATCGCAAGAATTCGAATGTTTCAATAAAAGTATTGATTGGGCTGTCGCCCCCCGTACAGCCCCGTGGTCCCCGAAAAGGCTACTTGCTCTGAAAAGACAAGACGCAATTTAACAGTCCTAAGCCGGAGCGTTGAACGGTAAGGATATTGTTAATGCCGAAGGGACTTTAATTCTTTCGTCCAGAGTCTACGTGCTGAACTTTCTCGTAGCGCTTCGCTCCAATTGAGCGCTATGAGAGGGTTAACAGGATCGCTCAAGCCAGTCGAAGATGCTGTTCAATTGGTCAATATCAATCAACCCATGATTCCATAGCACAATGGGCAGCTCAGTAGAAGAGACCCGCTGTGTTCGCGTTACCAGTGCAAGGGCAGTATCCGAAAGGCCCAGCTCTTCTTGAAGATAATGAATGAGTCGCAAATCGTCCACAAGACCCTGTCAGGCTCAGTGTTAGTCCGAGTTGCCAAATACTGTACTGCATTTAGTGACGAATCACACAGTTTTTTACGTTTTAGAACCAAAGTTAGCCAAAATTCAGGCAGGCCAAGAATCCCAGCCCTAAAAACAACGCCGATAGATGTTCTATCGGCGCAGGCGAATTGTATTTAAACAAAAACAGCCTTAAATGGGCGATCGCTCAGCCATTTGCGAAATAGCTTGCAAATTCATATCCATATTGTTGTGCCAGGTTTGCTCCTGACGCGCATCTGTAATCAGCCAGTCTAGGGCAGCGGCTCTCACATCAATTGCCGCACCAGTTTTATCCACACAGTAGCGTCCAAAAACCAACTTATCGACCAGCCGCACATTAGGCCCAAGGCGTGAATACTCAAACACAACACTGTTATCGACCGTAGCCCCGCCACAAATCCAGCAATTGGGCCCAATCATCGCAGGGCCAATAATGCGGGCACCATCCTCAATACGTGTCATGCCACCGATATAGACCGGCCCTTGTACCTCAACCTTGTCCCAGTTCACAGAGACATTTAAGCCTGTATAAACCCCTGGCTTCACCTCACGGCCAGGAATCGAAACATTTTTGACCTCTCCCGACAAGACACTGCGTACCGCTTGCCAGTAGTCAGGAACCCGACCAATATCAATCCACTGGAAATCCATAGGAATGCCGTAGAAGGGCGCGCCGATCTCCACTAATTTGGGAAACAGATCACTCCCAATATCAAACACTTCACCCGAGGGAATGTAGTTAAAAATCTCAGGCTCAAACAAGTAAATCCCTGTGTTGATGTTATTGCTGAGCGCTTCTTCTACCGCAGGCTTTTCCTGAAAGGCTTGAATCCGGCCTTCGGCATCAGTCACTACCACACCATAGCTGGACACTTCACTCGGATCCACGGTTTTCATGACGACGGTGGCAATGGAACCCTTCTCACGATGCCATTTAAGGGCTGCCGTTAAATCCAAATCGATGAGGGCGTCCCCACAGAGCACGACAAACGTATCGTCAAAAAAGGGAGAAAAGTCTTGAATGCGGCGCATGCCTCCCGCAGAGCCAATGGCTTCTCCAACTAGCAGCCCATCCTCAATGCGTCCTTCAAAGGAATAGGCAATATCAACGCCAAAACGCTGACCATCTCGAAAATAGTTTTCAATAACTTCTGCCAAATGACTCACATTCACCATAATCTGATTGAAGCCGTGTTGGCGCAGCAACTCAACCAGAAACTCCATCACGGGTTTCTGGAGAATGGGAATCATCGGTTTGGGCGTGGTGTAGGTAATCGGACGAACACGGGTGCCTTTCCCCGCCGCAAGAATCATCGCTTTCATAAATTACTGTTAAATCTGCACAGACTATAAGAATTAAGTCGATAAGTTTGGCTTAAGTTTGAGATGTCAACTGACATGGGGCTATCATAGCCTACGCCTCAAAATCTTGCCCGAGCAGAGCCATGCGCTCTGCCAGGTGATTTAGAGTGCATAAATATGACCGTTCACAAGCAAACGGGTAATCCCTTTGGCCGAAAGTTGAAGACAAGCCGTCTTCAGCATATTTCCATTGGGAACCTTAATAACACGCTGAGTCCGATGGGAAAACCGCCGCGCAACCCGGTGATTGTCGAAGACTGGCAAGGTGCAAGCCTGTACCTCCTCTTCGGGAATCTGCCCTAGTTCGCCAAAATCCTTGAGCGGACGCGTAACCAGTTCTGCAGTGCGGTCAATAACTAAATAGCAGGTTTTGGGCAAGGTTGCTTCAGCCAAAGGCATGACCTCTAGAAACTCTTCGGGTTTGAGTTGCACCCCAGTCACAGGTAGACCCCTCAAATCCTCAAAATCATCCGCATCATCGCCGAGATCGTCAAAATCGTCCTCGTCCTCCTCTGCCTCATCCACTGGATTGCTGCGTTTCAAGTCCAGTCCACGCCCAATATCTTCGAGAATAGCTTCGATTTCATCTGGTGCTGGACCAGCGGCTGCGAACGATGCCGCCTCAAAACTATCTGTATCAAGAGAGGGGCTAGAGTCAAACATCTCAGCGGGATCTAACGATTGATGCTCCGTGTCCGCTGGAGTAGCCGCAGGGATAGGTTTAGTCGGCATCGAAGCCGAAGCTTGGGAACGCCGTCGCCCTCGACCAGGGCGCTTTCCTGAATCGGGCACCACTGGTGCAACGGGAGCAGGGGGCTCAACGGGTTCTAATAATTCTTCAACCACCACCGCAGGAGATGCCTCAGGGGAAGTGTCTCTGGAACGTTGCAAACGCGGTTTTACCCGCTGAGGCGGCATTTTTTGAGGGAGAGCTTCCTCATCTCGAAGGGGCTCAGCGGCAGGAGACTCAGCAAGAGGCACAGTCGTCGTAGAAACTGAGGCTTCATCCGACACTTCTGAGACGGCCTGCTTGAGCAGCCGACGGATTGTTGAAGAACTCACTTGATAGCGCTCAGCTAAAGCAGGAATAGTCTCATTCTGTTGTTCAAACAGCGAAACAATCTCTAGTTTTTCAGAATCCGACAGTTTGCTCCGAGTCATTTGAACCTGCTGATAGACGAGAAAGTCAACCTTGAAACTCTGATAATCAGGAGCCTTAGGCAATTTGCCATAAGACACCGGGGGCAACCCCTTCACTATCCTAGCTTCTGTTCAAACGGTTTTTAGTATGTCCTAGACAAGGCTGCGAATGGATGTCTCACTAAAAGCCTTCCAAACTTAAGGTTTGGCGGCCGACGCAAGGGTTGGATAGTCCGCTGAAATACTGAGCTAAGGTGCTTTACTGTCGCGTGTTACTGGCGACAAGGATTGAACTTTAGTAAGAATTATTCTCATTTATGCAAGAATATGGAGCAGGGCTTATGCTACGCTCCTGTTGCATTGAATATAGTCGATGCTTCTGCTGGTACAGCCTTAGACCTATTTTCACTTTAAGGTTCAGTTCTTTTAGCTGTGTCATTGCATTGAATCCCGATGAATCAACGGAATTTTCGAATTTGTTTCACCTCTGCTGCAACGATTGGGCTGCTGAGTTCCCTATTCGGGTGTCAGTCCAATTCCACCTCTCCGGTCGGAGAGAAGTCCCCCAGCAGTCCTGAATCTGTTGTCAATGTCTATTCGGCACGCCACTACGATACTGACGCAGAACTGTTTGCACGCTTGACCCAGGAAAGCGGCATTAAGATTAATGTGGTCGAAGGCAAAGATGATGAATTGATCGAGCGGCTCAAAACAGAGGGCGCCAACAGTCCAGCCGATGTGTTTATTACGGTCGATGCGGGTCGCCTTTGGCGGGCAGAGCAGAATAAGCTCTTTCAACCCATTCAATCTCAGGTGTTGACCGAACGGATTCCTGCAAACTTAAGGCATCCCCAAGGCCTCTGGTTTGGCCTGACCAAACGGGCTAGGGTGATTGCTTATCGCAAAGATAAAGTGCAACCGTCTCAACTTTCGACCTATGAAGCTTTAGCTCAGCCCCAATGGAAAGGAAAGGTATGCGTTCGAAGCTCTAATAACGTTTATAACCAATCTTTGTTAGGCTCCATGATCGCCTCGCGAGGTGCCGCAGCCACTGAAACCTGGGCCAAGGGTCTGGTGCAAAATTTCGCCCGTCCCCCACAAGGCGGCGATATCGATCAAATTAAGGCTGTGGCAGTGGGAGAGTGCGATGTTGCCATCGTGAACCATTACTACTACGTGCGCTTAGCAGAGTCGAAGAAGTCTGAAGATCGGGCTGTAGCTGCTAAGGTGGGTCTCTTTTTCCCCAATCAAGGCGATCGCGGCACCCACGTCAACATCAGTGGTGTTGGTGTAGTGGCCAATGCACCCCATAAGGAAGCCGCGATTAAGTTCATTGAGTTTTTGACCAGCCCTGAAGCTCAAAAAACTTTTGCTAGCGGCAATGATGAATACCCTGCAGTTCCCAATACGCCACTACCGGAGTCTCTAAAGGCGTTTAAGACCTTTAAGACAGACACCATCAATGTGAGCGCTTACGGACAGAACAGCCCTGAAGCCGTTAAGATTGCGGATCGCGTAGGCTGGAAGTAAGGGTTTGACGCTTCTGAGACAATTTGAAACTTAAGGCCAGTACCGGAATCAGTCCCACTGCAACAATTGCAAGGGCTGGTCCGGATGCCTCGGCAAGTCGTTCATCCGAAGCCAAACGATACACTCGGATGGCTAAGGTATCAAAATTAAATGGACGAATCATTAAGGTAGCAGGCAGTTCCTTCATCACATCGACAAAGGCGAGAATCAAGGCCGTTAATAACCCGCGCATCATGATGGGCATATGCACCTTGGCAAGGGTTCGAGCTGGACTACAGCCCAAACTGCGCGCCGCATCATCTAGGTTGGGTTTAATTTTGGCTAGGTTCGATTCGACGGTGTTAAAGGAAATGGCTAAGAATCGGACTACATAGGCAAAAATCAGAGCGCCTACGGTGCCACTGAGTACCCATCTAGGCTGTACATGAAATAGACTGTATGCCCAATTGTTACCGCTGGTTGCCAGCCAACCTAGGGGAATAGAAATGCCGACGGCAATCACAGAGCCAGGGATTGCATAGCCCATAGCAGCAACACGGGCTGCATAACCTAAAGGGCCAGTCGGATACAACCGCAAGCTATAGGCTAAGGCAGTGGCGAGCAATACGGTAATGGCAGCGGAGGCGATCGCCAAAATTAGACTATGGCCGGCAAAATCCCAGAATTGCACATCGAAGGTATCCACAAAATTATGAATCGCCATTGAAGCCAACAGTCCAGCAGGTAAAGCAAACCCTAGGATTAATGCAGTACTGCAAAGGCCAACAGCGAAAGCCGCTTGCCACCCCCCCATCTGAAACCGGAAAGAAGAGGCGCGCCCAGAACCGGCTTGGTAATATTTGGCTTGGCCACGAGACCATTGCTCTAGCAGAATCAGCCCTAAGATGCCGACGAGAAGCACAGCAGCCAGTTGGGTCGAAGCAATGGGGTCACCCATCCCAGCCCAAGTGCGGTAAATCCCCGTCGTGAAGGTATCAACGCCGAAGTATTGCACGGTGCCAAAGTCGCTTAAGACTTCCATCAACACCAGGGATAAGCCTGCAATCAAAGAGGGTCGCGCCAGCGGTAGGGCAATCGCCCTAAAACTGCGTCTAGGACGGCACCCCAAAACCCGACTGGCTTCTAGGGTATTTTGCGACTGCTCCAGAAAAGCAACCTTAGCCAGCATGTAAACGTAGGGATAGAGCGCCAGCGTCAGAATAATTACAGCCCCACCGAGCGATCGAATATTAGGGAACCAATATTGCCGCACCTCTACATGCAAGAGTTGTCGGAGAGCCGACTGTACTGGACCCGCAACATCGAGGAAGTCGGTGTAAACATAGGCCAACACATAAGCCGGAACCGCTAACGGCAATAGCAACGCCCATTCAAAGATGCCACGACCAGGAAACTGGCATAGCGCAACAAACCAAGCCGTTCCCACACCCAACCCGAAGGTTCCTAAACCCACCCCTAACATCAAGCCCACCGAATTGGCCAAATAAGTGGGGAGAACGGTTTGAGCCAAGTGCTGCCACGTCGCACCAGACACCGCAAACAAATGACCGAGCACGACAAAGATAGGCAGTGACACTAACCCAGCCGTCAGCCAAACTAAGCTTAAGTACAGGCGTGTGAAGAGCGTAGACGTGAGGTAGGAAGAAACGCCGAAGCGGGAGCGTCTTTGACGATGCACAAGGTTTTGCACGAGGATGGGCACCCCAGAGTGTTCAATAGCAGCGCATATCAGCGGATATTCGCCTTCACCATCTTAATTGAGAAAAAGTTGCAGTGATTCAGCTATGATAGCGAAGTAGCTTAATGCGTCTTTATAGCAATAAGCGGTCGGAAACCAGCAAGCCTATTTCTACCCTCCCCAATGGGTCTACCCTGTCGCATGAGCCTAGACGTGCTTCAGCTCATGCAATCCAGCGTTAAGCCCTGTGGTCGTAGCATAGTGCACGCTTTAGTCTGACTTTGGGATTTATTGTTTATATTCACCCTGTTGTTTCAGCCTCACGGCTTATGTTTTGGCTATGTCTCCATCCCGTTTGCTGGATGCTCGATCCTCTGACCTGACCGAAGACGCATTGATTCTGAGACTCCAGGGCATCACCAAAGTTTACGATGCACAGACACAGCCTGCCGTACACAAGGTCGAACTCAGCCTACGACAGGGCGATATTTTAGGTTTATTAGGCCCCTCAGGGTGCGGCAAAACAACGCTATTACGGTTAGTGGCTGGCTTTGAAACGGGACAGTCAGGGCAAATCTGGCTCGGTGACCGTTTAGTCGCCAGCGCCCATACTTGGGTGCCCCCTGAAGAGCGATGCATTGGCATGGTGTTCCAAGACTTTGCTCTATTTCCGCACCTCACGGTGTTCGAGAATATTGCCTTTGGTCTACAGCGGCAGTTTAAGCGGCAAACCGCACTCCTGCGATCGCGGGTGCTTGAGGTACTAGAACTCGTGGGGTTAGCGGGATTTCAGCAGCGTTATCCCCATGAACTGTCGGGTGGACAGCAACAGCGCATTGCTCTAGCGCGTGCCTTGGCCCCTCAACCGACCTTAGTATTGCTGGACGAACCATTAAGTAACTTAGACGTACAGGTGCGGCTGCATTTGCGTCAAGAATTGCGCGTCATTCTGAAGGCTGCTCAAACCTCTGCCATTTTTGTAACCCACGACCAAGAGGAAGCACTGGCAATTTCCGATCAAGTTGCTGTGATGAATCAGGGAAGACTGGAGCAGGTAGATACCCCTGAAGCCATTTATGAGGCCCCTGCTTCGCGGTTTGTGGCGGAGTTTGTAACGCAAGCGAACTTTCTGCAAGCGACTCGTTATGGCAAGGTTTGGAAAACAGAATTAGGCCGTTTTGAGGTTGCCCCCAATAGTACCCCCGCCCTAGACTCAGGCACCGAAGGATGGCTCATGGTGCGCTTAGAAGATTTGCACCTAACCCCCGATCCCCACGGAGTTGTTGTGATCTGCGATCGCCAATTTCTGGGTCGAGAATATCGATATTGTTTGCGCACTCCTTCGGGGCAGTTAGTTTATGCCCTTAGCCCAGTGACCAACGCCTTATCCATTGGCACGACTGTTTCTGTAACCGCAGATCCTCATGTTCTGCGTTGCTTTAGCAACACGAATGGCGCTTCCGCTAGGGAGTGGTAAGGGAAACCGCTGGCTTCCCAACCTGCTTAATGAATAGAGTAGCTGCGATCGCCCTACTCCTTAACAGCCAGACATGGAATGCACCTTAGCGTCGTACTGTACAAGCAGCAATAAAGAAAACCGTAAACCACGACAGTAACAGGAGATTCGCTATAGTGTGTCACAACCCTAAAGGCTGTGTCCCCACAGGGGCATTTAACCCTAGGCACTCTGACAGAGGCATGTGGTATGCTGTTTCGTCCAACATCAGCAATCAATAAGATTTGCCGCACACCGCTTCAGGATTTTGCAATAAATAGAGTAGAGGCATGAGGCAACTGATCAGACATCGAGCAAAGATCGCAATGGCTGCGAAACCGTCCATCGGACAATTGATCTTGGCAGCAATTGGCGGTGGCAGCATCGCTTTCTTGTTGACGCAGCTTCAATTTAGCGCGTGGATTGAAACAAACGCGCCTGATGCAACGCCACCCATTATCGATGTTGGGACAAACAAGCCTCAGCCCCAACAATCAAAAGCCTCAGCCACACCTCAAGCGGTGCTCCCCGACGGCCTCAGAATCCGCAATACCAGTCCCCATGCAGTACGTGTCGTGCTCTTGGTGCGTCGAGCTGATACCGAAGCCACAGCAACCAATACCTATCAAGCGCCCATTCACTGGGACTTTGCACCCCAAGAAGGAAGCCAGAATGGGTTACTGCTATCTCTACCTGAAGGAAATTTAAAGCTCCATGCGGGGGACATTCTCACCGCCTTTGCCACAGATGGCGCACGGCGATATTGGGGACCTTATGTGGTCGGAACCACAGGGCAACCGATACGACAAACTTCCACGGGCGAATGGCAATTGGTTCTCAAGCCTTAATTCCGAAGTTAGACGTACGCTAGCTCCTTATTCGACTACGATAGAATCAAGAATAAGTATTATTGCTTAGTTTAAGCATTAAGGTGTGATTAAGTGGCGCATTCTACAATTTTGGCAGCGATCGCCGAGCCTCTCTTCATGCAAGCGATGCGCAGTGATTTAGAACAATCTGGCTATGACGTCATTTGCATCAATTCTAATACCGAGTTTGTGAACAAAGTCGCAGATATAAAGCCCGATCTGCTGATTATTGAAGAACCTTGGGGCAAAGATTCGGGCCTAGAAACCTGTAAACAGTTACGGCTCAGTGGTGCTGTATTTCCCCTCGTTGTGATCATGAACGGCGACACCGTTGATGATCGGGTGGCCTGTTTACAAGCAGGTGCAGACGACTACTTTGTCAAACCCTACCGCAGCGAAACCTTCCTGCGGCTGGTGCGTCTCTATCTGCAACCAACGCAGGCTGGGCAAACAGAATCGCTAAAATTCGACAATTTAATTTTGGATTTAAGCTCTCGCATTGCCTATCGCGGCGGACAAGCGATTAGTTTGACCATGAAGGAGTATGACCTACTGAAGTACCTCATGGAACATCCTCGCGAGGTGTTAACTCGTGAGCAAATTTTAGAAAATGTCTGGGGCTTTGACTTTTTAGGGGAGTCGAATGTGATCGAAGTCTACATCCGCTATCTCCGCCTTAAAGTCGAGGGAAATGGAGAGAAAAAATTGATTCATACCGTGCGGGGAGTGGGCTATGCCTTACGAGATGCCTAAACCACGTGCCCACCTGCTAACGATTGCCTTATTAAGCGCATCGTGCCTCATGCTCAGTTGCACCCCATCGACGGGGTTACACCGCAGTCAAAGCACTGAAATCGCCCAGCGCACGGCAGGTCAGGTGTTGCCCATTACGGCCAAAGCCACTATCGGCACACAGATCTTTGATTTAGAGGTGGCCCAAAAACCACAACAGCAAACCATCGGGTTGATGTACCGCACGTTCTTGCCTCCAAACAGGGGCATGCTCTTTCCGTTTAACCCCGCACAACCCGTCCAATTTTGGATGAAGAACTGCCGCATTGCCTTGGACATGATATTTCTGCGCCAAGGAAAGGTCGTTTACATTGCTGCCGCTGCCCCACCTTGCACCGCTGATCCCTGCCCCGTGTACGGCCCTGACAGCCCTGTAGATCAAGTCATTGAGATCCAGAGTGGGCGAGCTGCTGCCGTAGGGCTCAAAGTTGGTGATCGCATTGATGTGCAGCCATTAAAGCCTTAATGGGCCTCTTACCAACCCAGTCAAACTCTAGGTAATTCTGCCCACAATTACGCCAATTAACACCTAAATTTCATCCTTTAGAACGATGATGCTCAGAACGGTAAGTATTAACACTTAACGCATGTTAGGTGTGAGATAAAATCACAAAATCATCCTGCTTCTTATTTCAATTTCTCAAAGTAAAAAAGCCCCATCATGGGTTTAATTTGCACTTTAGGTCAGAGAAGCTTTTCTCCTTAGATTGTGAACGTCTAGTATTGCGAATTATCTCTTTGAGAGTTTGCACCCTGAGACGAGATAAGCCTTATAACAGGGTTAAGCACAGCATAGAATGTGATCCCGCCTTTATTTGCATGGTTTTCAGGGACTGACAACGTTTTCCCTTGTTTTGTAGATAAACGTTATTTTTCTTAATCTTAGATTCAATTATCGCAACAAGATTCTAAAGAAAACCTGAACCGCTCAATATTCTCTTAAGCAGTGGCAACCTAGAGTCCATCTACAATTTGGGGATCGCTGTCTTAAAAACCTTAATTTTAGAAAACCTATGATTAAAGAGTGAGTTGCACTAGAACATGAAGTCGTATGCCAACTTTATGAATTGCACCTTAGGCAGTTACAGTTCTTGGCACCATTCTTTTTATTTTAAGTGCACTAAATTTGCCTCAGTTTTCATTATTTTAATCAAGCGATGAAAACCACTCTTCAATCCGATTTGGCATGTCGGCTGTGCCAGCATTTTGCTCCTGAAGGCCGCCGGGGTGGGACTTGCCAAGCATTGGATGTTCCTGTGCACGGAGAATGGAACGCCTGCCCTCTTCTCAAGCTTCAGTTCAGTCAATGTCCTGAGCGGGTTACTGTCTTAAGTCCTCCTAAACCTGTTCTGCCCCAACCAGTTGCGTTACAAGATTCCTATCCTCTATCTGCCTGAGCGTATCCGGCTGTACCTTCGAGAGCAGGAACTGTACTCGGCAAGTTTGCATTCTCATAACAATTCAAATTTATCTGAGGCTACGCCAATTCGTTTGCCTTAGGAATCGAGTAGTTTTTGGAGTGCACCGACAAATTCTTCGAGTTCTGACTCCAGTGTTAAATAGTGAACACAAACCCTGGCACAGTTGGGGTGTGCAATGAAGCGGATCATCACACCTTGATTTTCAAGCGCTTGAACCAATTGAGGATGGCTACCACCCTCAAGTTGAAAAGAAACTAGACCCGACTCTGGCGGTGTGGTGCGCAGGCACTGCACCTTAGGAATGTCTTGTAATCGGGCCCATAGCGCTTGGCTTAAGGCACAGATGCGTTGGTAGCGGGCGTCTGCTCCTGCCCAAGTGCGATGCAATTCAATCGCAGCCCTTAAACCACAGTAGAGCGGAAAGGCCGATGTCGCGATTTCAAAGCGGGAACCGTCTGGTTTCCACGCTTGCGGATTGCCGCAGGCATCGGTTTGAATGCCTCGCCAACCAATAAAGGTAGGACGCAACACCTCTTGCAGTTCGGGGCGCACGTACAATCCACCTACCCCATCAGGGCCGCACAACCATTTATGGCCTGTAAAGGCATAGAAATCAACGTCCAGTGCAGCAAGGTCAAGAGGTAGAACGCCAACCGACTGGGCTGCATCAACCAAC
>DATNQK010000141.1:0-5304 GCA_036704065.1 Stenomitos sp. | reverse complement strand
AAGCTCAAGAGCTGTGGGACTATCAATGGCAGCGCTTCAACAACTCTGGCTCGATACCTGTTCCGCAATGCATCCACTTCACAGACAACGGCATTCGCGAAGAAATCAACTCGCGAGTGCATCCACTGACGCTGCTTCAGGATAATATCCCAACTGCCGATGCCAAGTGGGTCAAGCTCAAGAATTATATTGGTGTCCTTTCCTTCTGGGATAAACCTGGCGGTTGGGCATCACGATCTCATCAACTCCGCTATCTGTGGGAATTGATCGCCAGAGCGCGGGTCACCGATACCGAGATCATTTGTCAGATCGGTAGAGCCAATGATGGGCTCGTCAAGACCTCCGTTCAACGCCTGATCAAGCAATCTAACAATGCCGCATCTTTTGCTGCCCAGAGAAACAATATTGATGTTGGCGCTCAACTCAAGGTAGATAAGGCAGTCGATGCCCAAGTCCAGATTCTAGAGGGCAATGTGCCTATCTGGGTGGGGGTTGCGATTCTCGTCCATCGCCCTACCTTAGAGAAACTGGACGAAGCGTGTCGTTACATCGAGAATT
Organism: Stenomitos sp.; assembly: GCA_036704065.1. Taxonomy (GTDB): domain Bacteria; phylum Cyanobacteriota; class Cyanobacteriia; order Thermosynechococcales; family Thermosynechococcaceae; genus JAAURS01. Next base: position 4,746 of record DATNQK010000141.1, on the reverse strand, counting down.
GTTTTACCCGTCCTGCCTGGGTCAAACGCGAACCCTTCTATGCGTGGCAAATCTGGTTGCAAACCATGCCGATTTGTTGGGAAGCGCTACTCGCGAAGCCCTTCCAGCGACGCATGTTGCTCCTCAACTCTGAGGTCATGGGCCTCATGCCCTTAGTTGTTCCCCAAACCATTGATCGCAATGGCTTAGAACTGATCACAGAAGAGGGCGGTTGCCCCATCTATATCAACCTTGAAAGCGGCGAGAGCAAACACTTAGCTCTATTTGCCATCACTAGAGCTGGAAAGTCTGTCTTAGTCAGCGCTATTCTTACCCGTTGCTTAGCTGGCGGCATTCCAGTCCGAGCACTGGATTTTCCAAAGCCAGATGGCACCTCGACTTTCACCGACTACACCAAAGCAATGGATGGTGCTTACTTCGATGTCGGGATTGAGGCCAACAATCTCTTTGAAATCCCTGACCTCAGAGCACTCTCGCCTCAGATGCAAGCCGAGCGCATGGAGGAGTTCATCGCCTTATTAGAGAATGCACTGCTGACGATGGTCATGGGCAAATCCAATGACCCACACTTGAAAACCAAATGCCGCGCTATCCTCACCCTTGCTCTGAAAGAATTCTTTAACGACGAACAGATCCAAACCCGTTATCAACTGGCATTGGAGCATGGAGTCGGCTCACAGGCTTGGAACAAGATTCCAACACTCAGAGAATTTTTGCCCTTCTGCAAACCAGAAGTTCTCGATATCGAACTCTCCGAAGGGGTGGTCAGAAGTGCCTTTGAACTGATTGACCTCCGCTTACGCTTCTGGCTCAGTAGTCGGGTTGGGAAAGCGATCTCGTCCCCGTCCACCATCAGAACGGATGCCAGCCTTCTTGTTTTTGCGCTGCGCAACGTCGATAACGACGAAGACGCCGCAATCTTGGCCCTGTCTGCACTGTCATCCATTCTCCGCTGTGCGCTTCAGTATCCCCAGTCTGTTGTGTTTATCGATGAAGCACCCATTCTGTTTATCTTTACTGAGATTGCTGAGTTGGTGGGACGTTACTGCGCCAACGGTGCCAAGTCCGGCATTCGAGTCATTCTTGCCGCTCAAGACCCCAATACTATTGCCAACTCTGTTGCAGGCCCAAAAATCTTACAAAACTTGTCCATCAAGCTGATCGGTCGCATTCAGAAAACAGCAGTTCCGTCTTTTGTGCAGCATCTGCAAGTGCCTGAAAGCATCATTGCTGTCAATGCAACCAATCGGTTTTTCCCTGAAAAGGTGGGCCTCTATTCTAAGTGGCTCCTCGAATACAACGGCACCTATACCTACTGCCGCTTCTACCCCGGCGAAGTCCAACTAGCTGCTGTTGCCAATAACCCTGATGAGCAACTGATGCGTAACGAGTTCCTGCGTAAAGAGCCAAACCCACAAAAAGCACTTATTTCCTTTTCTCAACACTTGGTTCGTACCATTCGCGCGAGTTAATCCTGGAGGTTCCTCAATGCTTAGCTCTCTGCCTCGTAAACCTAAGTCCAAACACCACAGAATCCGAAAGCTGGCCGCAGTGTGTTTTATTGCTGGTGGTCTGCTGGCGACTCCCCTCGTTGCTCAAAATGCCCAGGCACTCAGCGCGAACTATATCAAGTACATCCAACAGGCCATGCAAATCCTCACTTTGATCAAAAGTGGCGGTTTAGGGAGTCTCAACATCGGCAATCTAGGCGAGTTCTTAACCCTATTTCAGCAAATTCCCCTCGAAGAGTTGCAGGGAGTTCTAAAGGATATTCAAGAAAATATCGATAACCTTGACCCTGAAACCAAGGAGCTGATAGGCAGTATCTCTGGTACTTTGGGACAACTGGGTCTTCCCATTCCTTCTGAAGTTAATTCGCTGCTGTCTAAGATTTCCGAATCCAAATCGGATAGTTATGGGAGTCCCTTTAGTATCACCCATGACCAGGCTCTGATGGGCGCTCTGGGCATTTCCTCATCCGCAACTGCTAACTCAGTCTTAGGAGAGCAGGGACAAGAAAATATTGCCAAAATCCTCAACACCTCCCAAGACTCATGGCAAAAAGGTGCTGATATTGTGCAAACCAATGGTGCAGCAATTGTTGGCGATTCGGTTAAAACAGCGATTGATGCTCAGTTTGCCTTTTCTTCTCAAGATGTTCTCAAGGCAATCAGCATCCAAAATGCCCAAAAAGCTGCCCTAGATCAGCAGATGGGCGCTTCTAATGCTGAACAAGGCAAGATTGCGGCAATGGGCGTCAACCTTCAATCTAAAAGTCTTGCCGTCGAAGCCCAATCCCTGCAACTACAGAACTTCCAAACGAAACTTGCTGCACAGGCAGAAGGGGCGAGACAAGCGGAGGCTGCGGGAGCTTTCACGTCCACAATTACCAACGCCTATATGTTCTCGTGCCTTAGCCAAACCGATTGCAGTGGTCAGTAACGCTATCTTTGTTCAGGAGTTTTCTAGTGCTTCTATTTAACCTGCTTCCCCATTTTGCCCAAATTGACATTAGTGGCCAAGCCCAAGACTTTGCAGCGAATGCAATTGCAGCGAGTCAGGCGATTCATCGGGCTGTCAATAATCTGTGGTCTAGTGTTCAGCAAGGTGGAACCTATCGAGGGTTGTGTATCGTTGGCGCAAATCTCTCTCTCGCAACCATGCTTTTCTTTATATATAAGTGGCACAAAAAAGTTCTTGAAGATAAGTCCTTTTCTTGGGAACCCATCACTGATTTTATTTGGCCCCTCATCGTTATCTTTTTGCTTGTCACTAACCCTGGACACCCTGATGGTAAAGCCCTGTGGTCGCTGACGCTCGGAATTCGCAGTGTCATCAATAATGCGGATCAGATTGTTTTGACAAGTGCCTCTAGCACCGCTAACCTGGCACAATCGAGAGCAGCAGCGGCCCAGAATGTTGCATTTGAGGCAACCATCAAAGGCATTGCAACCACTTGTAATGGACAAGCTACGCCTGCTGACAAAAAAGCGTGTTGGGATAAAAATCGGGATATAGTTATCCATTTAATTAATGGTACTCAATCCAATCCCTGGTTTGACGGCTTAACAAGCTTATTCGATAAAGCTTATGAAGTAGCCACCAATCCTAATGGAGCTGCTGCCGATGCCTTGGTCGCAGCCGGAAACCTTTGGGAAAATGCGATCGCAAGTGTGATTAAGGGGATAGTCCTAGCGCTAGGGATGGCTTTTTCCTATCTTCTAGAGCTGGCTCTGCTTCTAACGGCCATGCTGGGACCGATCGCGGTCGGGGCCTCGCTCCTTCCGATACCGACGAAGCCTATCTTGGCTTGGATAACCTCTATGTTCAGCATTGGCATTGCCAAGATATCCTTCAGCATCATCACAGGAATGATGTCTGATGTGATGCTCAATGCGCCTCCCAGCGATTCTATGGCTTACATCATTTTCACAGGAGTCCTCTCTCCAATCTTGGCTCTGCTCCTAGCAGGTGGCGGTGGCCTCGCTGTTTTTAGTGGTCTGAGTGCAGGCGCTGGAATGGTACTTGGTGGAGTGGCTTATGCCAACAACTATGCCCGTAACTATCGGGTGCAGAAGCAGAGTAGACCCAGACAAAAAGCAGCTTAATCCCCTCTGTTGCCTTCCTCTTTATCCAACGCTGCCATGCTCAACCTAAATCTCAAACTTCCCTCCAAACGCGAGACAAACGGCAACGATTCTCTTTCTGCGAGTGATCTGATTTCCGGTAAACAATCGCGTAACAACATCCCCATCCTCATCATGGGGACGCTGGGCTTTCAAGCCCTCAACCTTTTGCTGCTCTTTGCCCTGGTGTGTGGTGTCTTTGCGATCGCCCTCAAACCTGCTCCTACCCTTGTACAAACGGTTGACGGTAAACCGTTGCGCGTGACTGCCAAAGAGAACCGCTCTAGGGAACCGGAAACCATCAAGCGCTTTGTCAAAGATATTGTGGCTCTGATGTTCAGTATGACGGGCACTCTTCCACCCGAAAACTTTGACCAAGCGAGACTGCCCAAGCCTGATGCTGGTGTGACCATCGGCTCTAAGAACCTCAAGATTGCAACCGCCAGTTTCCAAGCTGGATTTGCACTCTCTGAAGACTTCCGCAGACCCTTCCTGGAGTCACTGGCTGACATCACACCGCAAGAGTTATTTGCGGGAACTAGACAAGACCCGACGAAGCCTCCGACTCAAGTTGTGCCTGTTATCAAACTGATTTCAGAACCCTCTCAAGTACAGTCTGGACTCTGGAAAGTCAATGTGGTTGCTAACTTGATCCTCTTCAATGGCAAGGATCAGCTCGGTCAAGATGTGATTCCTTTCAACAAAGAAATAACTTTACGTGCGGTCGAAGCTCCACAAAACCTAACGGGCAACACCCCACTAGAGCGCACTATCTTCGGCATTCGACAAGCAGGACTTGAAATCCTAGCGATTAAAGACATCCGCTGATACTCCCCCATTTACAAAGCAAGGCAAAACTTATGGACTTTAACGGCAACGGTGCAGCAACTGCACTCGATCTTGAAACTGAACGGCAAAGTATGAACGAAATGCTCGGCCTGCCGGACTTGAGCAGCCATCTAGATCCTGATGGAGATGCCGCATTCTCCGAGGGGACGACCTTGCAGGATGGAACCGTTGAGCATTCCAAGCCTCGTTTGTGGGAACAGCCCATTTCGCATATCGTTTTTATCGGCATTGCTGGGGCCTTAGTCGTTGGCCTCGGCTTGTCTCTGTATAA
>DATNQK010000140.1:0-5116 GCA_036704065.1 Stenomitos sp. | reverse complement strand
GTAGGTTCGACCGAGGGTAATATCTTCAGGTGTATAGCCCGTCTCGAAGCCTGGTGCCAATCGCTGATACATGGCAGGTGCGATCGCCACATATCCTGCTCGGGCGAGTCGTTCGACCACATCCCGAATGTGGGCATTGACGCCAAAAATCTCTTGAAATACGATGACGGCGGGGCATGGCTGCGGCCTTTGCGGTTTTGCCAAGTAGGCGTCTAAGCGCAAATCACCATTTGGGATATGAACCGTTGCTGTTTCAATCTCAAATCCAGTCATACTAGAATTCTCCTCGTCTCCTATCGTTCACCTCTCTCTTAGAGTAAGGCGATGCGATAGTCGATGGATGGCGCATCCTATGATTGATTTATCCAGAGAATAACCCTCTCGTTCCGTCGGCAGATTGAATAGGTCGGTCTAGGGCTAGAGCTGGAGGTAGGGAACCATTGGGTTGCTTGCTGCGTTATTAAAAGTGCATCCTCTGAGGCTCTAAATGGTTGAGTTTCATATCCAAACTGATGGTGAAATTCCGGCATCGACTCAGCTCTTTGGCCAAATTTGTTTTGCGATCGCCTCGCGTCAATTTCCGCCGGGCTACAAATTACCCAGTACACGGCAACTGGCGATGCAAACCGGGTTGCACCGTAATACCATCAGCAAAGTTTACGAACGCTTAGCAACGGCTGGCTTTGTAGAGGCCCACATGGGATCTGGCATCTATGTGAGAGCCCTCGGCCAAGAAAATGCCCAACCCGCAAAACCCTCCCCTGTCCCCATCCGCGAGATGGTAGAGCAAAGCCTGGATGGCTTTTTACAACAGGGCTATTCCCTCAACCAAATCCGAGACTTGTTTCTACGGGCGATGGATGAACGGTTACGGGCCAGCACGCAACTGATTGTGACCGTTCCCCATCACGACTTAGGCGCGGGCGAAATTATTGTAGAAGAGTTGCAAAGTGCGCTCTCTGTCCCCATCCAGCTCGTCTTTTTAGAAGATTTAGTCGCTGAACTCTCCCAGCGCAGTGCTGCCACCTTGGTGACTGTCCGTTATTTTTCGAGCCAAGCTGAAAGTTTATTAAAAGATCTCCAGGCGCAACAGTCGACCTCTAGAGCGTTTCGCATGATTGCGATCGACATCTACAACTACCAACGCGAACTCGCCCTAATTCAGTCGCTACCCACTGGCACGCGGGTGGGGTTGGTCAGTTTAAGTTCCGGAACCTTGGGTGTCGCGGAGGTGATGGTTCATAGTGTGCGGGGCGAAGATTTGTATGTGATGACGGCTCAATGTCAAGACATGGTCAAACTCCGGGCCCTCATTAAGCAGTCTCAAACCATCATTTGCGATCGCGCCAGTTGTACTGCGGTCAAAACCGCCATTGCCAAACTCTCCAACGAACTGATTCGCGTGCCGCAAGTTGTGTGTTGCCAAAACTATATCGACCCCCACTCCATTGAGTTGCTCAAACGAGAGTTGGGCTTAGAATCAGCCGTTTAGAGTTCACTATCCATATCCGCTCACCTTAACGTCGCCTTATTCATGGACATCAAGCGCTGGCTCAATCGACAGGAACCCTATTGGCAACGCCTCAGCACCCTGTTAGATCGCAGCGAAAAGCAAGGATTGCATCACCTCAGCGCCACTGAAGTACAGGAGTTCAGTAGTTTATACCGCAAAGTCAGCGCTGACCTATCCCGCGCGCGCACCCATCAAGTGGGCGCTGTTGTGGTAGACCGCCTCACCCGCTTAACCCTGCGCAGTTACAGCCAAATTTATCAAGGCGGTCGGCGGCAAAACTGGCGAGATGTTTTGGCTTTTTATCGATGGGGCTTTCCCGAAATTGTGCGCCAAACCATCGGCTATAGCGGATTAGCTTTGGCGATCGCCCTTATCGGCGCAGCGGTGGGCTGGTGGTATGCGTGGCGTGATCCAGCCTTTTTGCCCATGATTGTGCCGGAGCACATCTTAGATCAAGTGCAGAAAAAGGGAGAGTTGTGGATGGGTTCAATCGTGGGAGTAGAGCCGATGGCCTCCTCTGCCATCATGCGCAACAACATCAGTGTGACAATCTCTGCGTTTGCCGGAGGCATGTCGGCTGGCCTATGGACTGTATTCCTACTCTGGATGAACGGCCTCTCGATTGGGGCGATCGCCACCCTGGTGGCTAAACACAACTTGGCTTACCCCTTCTGGGCATTTGTGCTGCCCCACGGTTCCCTGGAACTCCCTGCCATTTTTTTGGCAGGCGGTGCAGGTCTCATGCTCGGTCGAGCGCTCTTATTTCCAGGCCCCTATCGACGGCTTGAACGGCTCAAACAACTGGGAGGACAGGCTATCCAAATCATGTTTGGCGTCGTGCCCATGTTGGTCATCGCAGGCATCATCGAAGGATTTTTCTCCCCCTCCTTGGCCATTCCCGCACCCATCAAATATTGGACAGGAATCATTATCTTCAGCCTATTGGTTCTATACCTGAGCCGCTCACGCCCTACGCCACCCCAGCAGCATCCTAATCTAGCGCCTTAGGTCATTGCGCTATGCCAGACAGAAGCCCTCTCGCTTTCTCCCCCATCCTGACGCCCTTCATCCAGCAAATTGCACTGTGTCGCATTTTTGTCAGTGTATTGGGAATTCACCTGGGTCTTCTGCTTTTCAATCTGCCCAGTTGGCCCTGCCCTATCCGCCACGGCTTAGGCGTTCCTAGTCCGAGCTGCGGCCTTTCCCGTGCCATCAAAGCGTTGATTACTGGACATTGGCGAGAGGCCTTACGCATCCATAGCTTTGCCCCCTTTGCCCTTGGCGTCGGGTTATTTTTAGCGTATGTGAGTATTGCAACGCCAGCTCAGCGCCACCAAATTGCTCAACGCTTAGATCGCCTTGAACGCTCCACAGGCTTATTTATTTTGATGGGGTTGCTGCTGGTGATGTATTGGCTCTGGAGACTCATGTTCTTGCGAACAGAACTCTATCGCCTTGTCATGTAAAAAATCCCTGTTCGTGAAATCTTGAGCCGTTAACCACCATCATCCCTCAGGGTTGGTTATGCTTCAGTAGCTTTGTGCTCTCGCAAATAGGTCATCAACGCGTGAAACCCAAGATAATAACTATGAGCACCAAATCCACTAATCTGGCCTACTGCAATCGGCGCTAGATAGGAATGGTGTCTAAAGTCTTCGCGGCGATAAATATTACTTAAATGAACCTCTACCATCGGTAGCTTTACAGCGGTAATCGCATCTCGTAAAGCCACACTGGTGTGGGTATAGGCTGCTGCATTCACCAGCAATCCATGGTGCCTATCTGCTGCCACCTGCACTGCATCGACAAGGGCACCCTCATGATTCGATTGCAAAATTTCAATTTGCGCGTTTTGCTTTTCGGCAAGGGTTGCTAAACGTGCATTAATTTCTGATAACGTTATAGTCCCGTATACGCCTGGTTCGCGAGTCCCCAGCAGATTGAGGTTAGGACCGTGAAGCACAAGAACACTGAACAAATGAAAAAACCTCTTGTCCGCCTTGCGAGGGAAGTACTAGCGATAGGTGCGATCGCGTACAGGAATAGGAATGGGTTCTAGCTCCGGCTCTGCGTCTGGCCCTAAGATCGCATCAATCACTTTACGAGCAAGATTCTTTAGGGCATCAAGGATTTTTTCTATATATTCCATTGCGGAAATGGCTCCTTGCCTTATGGAATGAACCTCTCAAAGTCACCGATTTTGCCATGATGACAAGGTGACTTTTAAAATGAGCGTTACTGAATCTTAACCTAACACATTTACACAAAAATGTAATGGATTTGGCTGAACGCGCTGGGTTGCCCTGTAGGCCTGGCCTAGCATAGAGACTCAGCAACATCAAGGAGTTGTCGCCGTAGCAAGTCGAGGGCATAGGACGCACTCACTTCTCGAATCCAGTCTCGCCCTCGTGCCGCCGCAATGCGATACTCTCGATGCATTGTGCCTGTCGGGCCAGCCAGCCCAACATAGACCAACCCCACAGGTTTGAGTTCAGACCCACCGCCTGGCCCCGCAATGCCGGTAATACTGAGGCCCCAAGTGGTTCCGAGTTGGTCGCGCACCCCCTGAGCCATTTGCTCTGCAACGGGAGCACTAACTGCACCGTGCTGTTCGAGGTCCTCAGACTTGACCTTCAGTTGTTGAATTTTTACCCGATTATCGTAGGCAATCACACCGCCCCAAAAATACTGAGAACTCCCTGGCACATCTGTCAGTTTTTGGCCTAAGCCACCACCCGTACAGGATTCGGCCACAGCCACAGTTTGACAACTTGCTTGCAGCAAACGCCCAACCACCCAAGAGAGCGTGTCTTGATCCATGCCGTAGCAATCCAAGTCACACAGGGCTTGAATTTGCTGGACAACTGGCATCAGGATTTGATCCGCTTCAGACTCGGAAGCAGCTTGTGTGGACAGGCGCAGTCTCGTCTCGCCGCGTCCAGCATAGGGTGCAACGGTGGGGGACTGTAACGCTAAAAAGGACTGTACCTTTTCAGCAAGGGCCGACTCAGAAATCCCAAAAAATCTCAGGTTGCGACTGTAAATTTGGTTCTTGCCCCAGCCCTGACGCTGGAACCAAGGCACTGCGGTTTCCGACCACATGGGGTACAACTCCCGTGGTACGCCCGGAAAGGTAAGGCAGAACAACCCAGGACGAGGCTCCCAAATCATGCCTGGGGCTGTTCCTGTTGGGTTCGGCAGAATTTGAGCCCCCTGTGGCAATTGCGCCTGTTTACGATTACTCGGGCTTGGCGTCAAGCCATTTTGGGCAAACCGATGCTCAATGTTGGCCCAGGCGGCAGCGTCTTCTATCAGCGGGGCCTCAAAAAAATCTGCGATGGTTTCAGTGGTGAGATCGTCGGGAGTGGGGCCTAACCCTCCCGTAAACAAAAGGATATTTGAACGCTGACAGGCAATGGCGATCGCCTGCTTAAGCCGAACGGGGTTATCTCCCACAACGGTTTGAAAAAAATGAGGCACCCCTAATTTTGCCAATTCTTGCGCGAGGAACTGAGCATTAGAATTCAGGATTTCACCCAGCAGCAGCTCAGTACCCACACAAATAATTTCAGCGCTAGGCGTCATAAATTCACCCTATCCCAG
>DATNQK010000139.1:0-8025 GCA_036704065.1 Stenomitos sp. | reverse complement strand
GGTGACTTCTCCATCTTTGTTCTTATAGCGAACGTCGATGTTTTCAATGACCCCTTCTGCGACCTGCAAGGTTACGGTACCGTCTGCATCAACTTGAGGAGCCCACGACTTGGCCTAAGACGAACCCTTTATCTTGGTAGTACTGGTTGACTGCCTTAATGCCAGCCTGTAGCTCTCGCAAGTTCAAGATTTTGCCGTACTGCGGTTGGAAAATTTCGTTGATTTTCTCTTGGGGTAATGCTTGATTTCCGGCGGCTTGAACAGAGCGCAACACGGGGTTGGCCTGCACAATAAAAGCAACCCGTACCCCTAAGGGTGTATCAGTAGGCTCAGCCCGAACAGCACTAAAATAGCCCGTTGCAAAGATGGCGTTGATATCTACCTGAAGCTGCGATCGCGTTGCCAACTGGCCTGGCCGAGTCGAAATTGCTTCATAGACCTTATCAACTAAATCGTCTTGTACCCCCTCAACGACAACCTCCGAAACAAGTACTTGTCGTTCTGGTTGCGCAGGGGCAGTTTCTGCACTGGGAGGGGCGGGTGGCTGGGTTGGAATGGTAGGCGACGTATCCCCTGTGGAGGGTGCTGAAGGTGTAGGCAAGGGTTCCGTCGTTGATGACGGTGCCGATTCAGTGGTCGGTGCTGGGCTATCTCCCAATGGAGGCGGAGTGGCCCCGGGTGCTAAGTCCGGTGGCGCTAGGTCGGGACTCGTGCTCGGTGGTGGCACAGCCTTTTCCCCTGTAGGGCTTTGGGGGGGTAAAGGAAAGACTTGGTTTGGAGGCGCAGTGTCAGAGGGCGCCTGGGCAATTGACTCGGGCAATCGTCCTTGCGGTACGGTAGCGCCGCCATTGTCACCTGTGTTCACAGACCCAGTGGGGTTGGAGACAAGCGGTTGGGCAGCCAAGGGAGCGGCCACGCCAATGACCGCCGACATTGTCAAAGCGGCCCGAAATAGGACGGGAGCATAAGTCATAGATTGATACGTCTTTTTTGCCACATCACACACCACAGACAACAGCTTAATTGAAGGGTTTTAGTGTTTTATTTCCCCTCGTCCGACTCAGCAGGGATTTTACCCTACCCTCTGGCGCGATGCTATACAGCTTGTGCCAGTACGCGTTCCATCACCTGGGCATAGGCCTGTTCAACATTGCCTAAATCTCGGCGGAATCGATCTTTATCTAATACCCGTTGGGTTTCGTCAGTAACCGCTTGGTCCCACAAGCGACAGGTATCGGGACTAATTTCATCTGCTAGTAACACTTGTTGGTCAGCATCTAGCCCAAACTCAAGCTTAAAGTCGACCAGTGTGATACCGCAGGTTTGAAAAAAGTCGATGAGCACTTGATTCACCTTTAATGCCATCTGTCGCAATTGCTCAATTCGCTCGGGTGTTGCTATGCCCAGAACCAAGATGCGATCAGGGGTTAATAAAGGATCGCCTAGGGCGTCATCCTTGTAGTAGAAATCCACGAGAGGAAATTGCAAGGGGGTACCATACGCTAGTCCTGTCTGTTGACAGAGACTGCCTGCTGCAATGTTCCTGACTACTACCTCTAAGGGAATAATAGAAACGGCTTTTACACGCATTTCTACAGGACTGGTTTGCTCGATAAAGTGGGTTGGAACGCCGCTAGCTGCTAGTTTCTTGAACAAGTGCGCTGAAATTGCGCAGTTCATAGCTCCTTTTCCCACAATTTGCCCTTTTTTCTGAGCATTAAAGGCAGTGGCATCGTCTTTAAAGTACGACCGTAAAATTTGGGAATTTTCAGTCGCATAGATAATTTTGGCTTTGCCTTCATAAAGCGGCGACTCGGCAGACATAGGCTCTGTTGAATTAGAACGATTAACGGACAACGATCGCACAGATCGTGGCTGATATAGACAAGTGGAAACTTTGGATGCAGCTGTGCGGGATCCTTTTATGGGCCAAAGGCCGCTCAACTATTCTATAGGGCATTGGCTGTTGCAACCTGAATGTTGCAATGAGAACGGGGCTTAGTGTGGCTCATTGCTTCCGGCTGTTTGCCTGCTAGGACTGTAGAAAGGGCAAGAAGGTATCAACCCATTGGGTTTGACTGGTGGCTAGGGTAGGAAAAATGGTCTGGCTGTAGTTTTGGCCGGGACTTAAAGGGAATAGAGGCTGGCCATCCAAGGGAAACCACGTTGCACCTGCTGCTTTCAAAATAGGATAAACCCCTGCAATATCCCAGATTTTTGGGGTTGCTTCTGTGGCCCCTAATGAAATACCGGCGGCTACGGTTAGTAAGTTATAGCTTGCAACGCCAAGCATGCGTATCTTGCAGGGAAAAGGATGACGATAATGGCGAATACTACGGGCGCAGAAACTAAAAAATTGATTGGAGCCAGGTTCAGCAAGACTTGCACGAATGGGTTGGCCATTTAAGAATGCGCCATCGTCTTGTTCTGGTGCGGCAAAAAAACCATGAAAAGACTGCTGAATTGGCGGTACACATACGAAGCCGAAAACGGGAGTGCCCTGGTACAGCAGGCCTAATGAGATCGCCCACAGCGGAATACCTTGGGAAAAATTGGTTGTTCCGTCAATGGGGTCTATTACCCAGCACCAGTCGGTATCAGGTAGGATGTGCGCCACTTCCTCACTCAAGACACCGTGGCTGGGGAACTGCTGAGCGATCGCCTGCCTGAGTTCTGCATCCGCCCACTGATCAGAGGCTGTCACTAAACTGCCGTCTGTCTTCTCTACGGCTGTAGCCGTGCCAAACTCTGCGAGTAATCGGGTGCCCACCCGTTGAGTGGTCTGGGTTGCAAACTCAAGAACATTGCACCAAAAGGGGTTCGTCACGGCTATTGTTCAAGTCTTTATAAACGACAAAAGGAACTCGCAATTTCTGCAAGTTCCTTCCAAGGATGACTGTAGCAGGAACGATTGCTAACGCGGTTCTAATCCATATAACAACACAATCAAGGGTGGTGTAATTACAACCAGTAAAAGAGTCAGGGGGCCGCCTACTCTCAAAAAGTCTAAAAACTTGTAACCCCCTGGTCCATATACCATTGTGTTGGTTTGATAGCCAATAGGTGTCATATAGCTATTCGAGGCGGCAAAGGTAACCGCAAACATAAACGCATAGGGGTTTAGGCCCAAAGTCTTTGCTGTCGTAACCGCAATCGGTAGCATGAGCACTACTGAAGCATTGTTAGACAAGATTTCGGTGAGCAGTGAAGTGGCAATCAAGAAAAAGACCAAAATCCAAAATCCAGACAACCCTAGGTGATTGCCCCAATTGACAATGTTATTGGCTAACCAATCGGTTGCTCCAGACTTACGCATGGCTGTTTCTAGGGGAAATAAGCCAGCTAATAAAAAGATAATGTCCCAACGAATGGATTCATAGACTTCTCCTGGCTTTAAGCACCCAGTCAGCACCATCAGCAGAGCCCCTATTAAGCTGCTCACTAGAATTGGCAACAGGTCGAATGCAGCAGTTAAGACAACACCCAATCCGATGGCTACTGCAAGCCAGGTTTTGTTACGTCTTAAGGTTTCTACGTCTCGCTGTTCTAAGACCAGCAATTCTTGATTGGTTTGCAACCCTAAGAAGCTTTCCTTAGGCCCTTGAACGAGCAACAGATCGCCAAATTTCAAGGTCACTTTGCCTAAACGCTCTCGAACGAGTTCCTCTCCACGTCGAACGGCTAGAACTGTTGCGTTGTAGCGTTGGCGGAATCTGGCATCCTTTAGGGTAGAACCCGCTAAAGTTGAGTTAGCCAAGATGAGAACCTCACCAACATTTTCTTGTCCTGTGCTAATGTCGGTTTCCAACGTGTTTTGGTTAAATTGCACGTCGGGCAGAATTTCTAATCCACGCTGGTCTCGGATATTCAAGACATCCTCTCGACCGCCACGCACCAGCAAAATATCACCTGCTGCTAGTTGTTTATCTGCTAAAGGTTGAGGAAAATGCTCGTCGTTACGAATAATTTCTAAGACATCAATATCGAACTTGCGTTGCACTTCGCTACTGCGCAAGGTTTGACCGACTAAGCTCGACCCTGGTGTAATAACGACTTCGCTGACGTAATCCTTTAGGCCGTATTCGTCGCCTAACGATTGTGGCCCTGAGGGTTGACGATTCGGCAGCAGCTTTGGAGCCACAAAGGCCAAATAAACCATGCCAGCAGCAAAGGTAGCTAACCCCAAGCCAGTGAATTGAAATAAATTGAATTGCCCATACCCCAACTTCTCAGACAAGCCGCTTGCTAGGACGTTTGTTGAGGTACCAATAAGTGTAATCATTCCGCCCAACACGGTGATGAAGGACAGGGGCATTAAAAGCTTTGAGGAGGGAATGTTTCGTTTTTTACACCAGTCTTCTACGATGGGCAAGAATACGGCGACGACTGCGGTGTTATTAATAAAGGCTGTAATGGGCCCTACAATCACTCCCATTGCCAAAATTTGTCGGCTAGCACTTTTGCCCCCCCATTTCTGCAAAAGTTCGCTAATGACTTGAATGACACCTGTGCGTGCAATGCCTGCGCTCAAGATAAACATTGCCATAACCGTGATGGTGGCGGAATTGCCAAAACCGGAAATGCCTTCTTCCGGCGTGACCAATCCCAACACCATCAGCAGCACTGCAATGCTTAAGGCGGTGACATCAACTGGGAACCATTCCCCTACAAAGAGGATGAGTGCTAAAACGACAATTCCTAGCGTTAGAAAAATCTGCATAGTCAGTTAAACAGAGACACTATTAGACGGGGCAGTTACTCTCTGCCTTAGAACGCTTCTGAAGGCATGCCTGAGAATTTAAGAATTAGTTCTATTGAGATCCTAATTCGAACGTAATTCATTCGGGCTTTGAATTTGGGTTTGTTCGCTCCAAGAAACGCTGTGGCTAGACTTGTTTGTAAGCAAAGTCCCCTCGGCTAGCCAGCAACGGTACTTTATAGGTTTAAGGGTTTTGAGGCTTGTCTAGTTTACTGGTAGAGGGTGAGTGAGAACGGATAACCCCTTTGCTCTTTCCACTCAAAAGCAAGAGCGACTTAAGAGTGGAATGTAATCAAAATAAAGTGACTTGCATCTGAGTTTTAAGTTTAAGCTTAAATCTTTTTTATATAAAATGTTTTGAAGTATTTTTCGGAGATGATTTTACTTTAAGCTTATTTGAAGTGTATGTAAATTTCATTTCAATTGAGCTTGTGGCTCGGCTTGCCTTGGATCAAGCGTCTATTGTGAAAGCTAGGCGTCCCATTTCCGGTAGTAATCTTCTGGCGGGAAGAGCAAAACATTTCGCAAGCATGGTTTGCGTTCCTATTGTCGCGTTGGAAGCCAGGATTCCTCAGGAACGTCAAAAGAATGACACAACCTACTCCTATCCTTGAAATTAAAAGAAAATTTTGGCAGAAGAAGCCAGTCACTAATGATAAAGATGCAGGTTTTATTGACCTGTATTGACACTCTTTTACTAATGATGTCTCTACGGGAGGCCCATATTTTGCACGAAAAAATTTTTGATATCGACTTGCCGCATTCCGGCAACCGCTTCGATTTCGTTGTTGTATACGGGGTCTACGGCTGGATTATTCTTCAAGGCCTAGCCATTGTTATGTTGTTTGTTGCTTCTACTGCTGTGATGGGTTTAGCTGTTGCCTTAGATACAGTTAAGGCTCGTCTTTTCGCTAGAACACAGAGTCAGCAGACCCTGCCGCATCTGCCGCTTCCACTCAGTCCCTCCAAAACTTAGCAGAGGCTGAGAGCAATGCCCCCAGCCTCTTTTAGAATTTAATTGAATTGTATTTGGAGCTAAGTGATAAAACGATTAAGCTTGATAATTTGCTAAGCGGCCAAAGCTTTCGCCCGTTAAACTTGCTCCTCCAACCAAGGCACCATCAATCTCTGGTTGCGCCATCAGTTCATCGACATTTTTGGGATTCACTGATCCGCCATACTGAATGGTGATATTGGGATTTTGCAGCCGAGAACGAATCAACCCAATCACGCGGTTGGCTTCAGGGGCAGCACAGGTATCGCCTGTGCCAATGGCCCAAATGGGTTCATAGGCAATGATGAGATTGGACTGATCGACGCCGACTAAATCCAATTCAATCTGCTTAAACAGATGAGGTTCTGTTTGACCTGCATCGCGTTGGGCTTTGGTTTCGCCGATGCAAAGAATGGGTGTTAGCCCATGCTGCTGCGCTGCTTTGAGACGCAGGTTGACGGTTTCATCCGTTTCGCCAAAATACTGACGCCGTTCGCTATGGCCTACAATTACGTAGCGAACGCCAATTTCTGTCAGCATAGGGCCAGAAATCTCGCCGGTGTAGGCTCCTTCATTTTCCCAATGAATATTTTGTGCACCCACCCGTACACGGCTACCATGCAGATTTTTGGAAAGTGCCATTAAGGCGGTAAAAGGCACGCACAGAATAATTTCCCGATCTTCAGGAGTTTGCTCCAGGGTGGGGAGAAACGTTTGTAAAAATTCCAGGGCTTCTGCCTGGGTTTTGTACATTTTCCAGTTGCCAGCGATCGCTATTTTTCGCACGGTATACAAAGACACTAAATGAACGAGGAAAATAACACCCTTGGGAACCAGGCCTTGAAAATAGGCATTTTGGTTGATGGGTGTACCTTGGATGACCTTCAATCAGTTTAAGGGGTCATGGCCTGATTTGTACCCTGGTTGCTCAGGTTCAGACGTGGAATCCGGTATCCTGGTAAGTTGGCGATGTTTCTATAACCCTGGGAGGGATAAGTTCCGTGCTCGATCTCAAGCAACTCCGAGACAATCCGCAACTCATTTCGGATCGCTTAAATCTGCGCGGCGAATTCGATATTGAACCGATCTTGGTTTTGGATCGCCAACAGCGAGAGATTGAAGAGTTGCGATCGCAACTCCAAGCCCGCAGCAATCAAATCGGCAAGGCTGTTGGCGAACAGATGAAAGCTGGTGCCAAGCCCACAGATGCAGCAATCCAAGCCTTAAAGGCAGAAGGCACCGAACTCAAAGTGAAGTTGAGTGAGCTAGAGCCGCAAGAACGGGATATTAAAAGCCAAATCGAAGCTTTGATTTTAACGCTGCCTAATTTGCCCAGTCCTTCTGTGCCCATTGGTGCCAGCGAGGCTGAGAACGTTGAAGTGCGCCGTTGGGGAGACGAATACAAATCTGAGCAATCCGACCTTTTGCCCCACTGGGAGATTGGGGAACGCCTCGGTATTTTTAATTTTGAGCGAGCAACCAAGGTGGCACAAAGTCGCTTTGTAGCCTTGATAGGACAAGGTGCAGCCTTAGAGCGTGCCCTCATTTCGTTTATGCTAGACCGTCATATTCAAGCAGGTTATACCGAAGTATTGCCGCCTGTCCTGATTAATAGTGCCTCCTTAACGGCCACTGGACAGCTGCCCAAGTTTGAGGAAGAAAGCTTTAAGTGCGGCCAAGACGACCTGTGGTTAGCCCCCACTGCTGAAGTGCCCGTAACCAATCTGTATCGGGATGAAATTCTTTCTGCAGACGAATTGCCCATTCATCACTGTGCTTACACCCCTTGTTTTCGCCGTGAGGCGGGGAGTTATGGTCGCGATACGCGGGGGCTCATTCGGCTCCATCAGTTTAATAAAGTGGAACTGGTTAAATTTGTTCACCCTGATACCTCGGAACAAGAGCATGAAGCATTGGTGCAAAATGCTGCGGGTATTTTAGAGGCCTTAAAACTGCCCTACCGCGTTTTAGAACTTTGTACTGGTGATTTAGGGTTCTCGGCTGGCAAATGCTATGACCTTGAGGTTTGGCTGCCTGCGGCGGGTTGCTACCGTGAAATCTCTAGCTGCTCGAACTTTTATGATTTTCAAGCGCGTCGCGGCAACCTCCGATTTAAAGAACCGGGGCAAAAGGGAACTCGGTTTGTGCATACCTTAAACGGTTCTGGCTTAGCCGTAGGCCGCACAATGGCAGCGATTTTAGAAAATTACCAACAACCGCCGGTCGAGCGGCATCGCCTCCACCGTGCAGGAGAACCATCTCGCGTCGGGCG
>DATNQK010000138.1:0-2479 GCA_036704065.1 Stenomitos sp. | reverse complement strand
GTGGGTGCTGCTGTGGCTGATTGGCGGTGGGTTAGGGCTGGTGGCTGTTGGAACCAGTTTTTGGAATGGGTTACTGCTTACAGTCTTGGTGGCGGTTGCCAGTATTGTGCTGTCGTTTCCCTTGGGTGTCCTGCTGGCCTTAGGGCGACAGAGCGCACTGCCTGTGATTCGAGGGTTGAGCATTGCCTACATTGAACTGGTGCGTGGCTTGCCGCTGATTGGCATCTTATTTATGGCGCAGGTGATGCTGCCGCTGTTGTTACCACCGCAGATGAACCTCGATCAACTCGTTCGGGCGATCGCCGGACTGACACTCTTTAGTGCAGCGTATCTGGCGGAAACCGTGCGGGGTGGGTTGCAGTCGATTCCTGCGGGGCAGTGGGAAGCCGCCCGTGCTTTAGGGCTTTCGTTGCCCCTCTCTCTAGGGCTCGTCATTGTGCCGCAAGCATTGCGCGCCGTGGTGCCTGCCATTGTGGGGCAGTTTATTGGGTTGTTCAAAGACACCGCGCTCCTGTCTATTGTGGGGCTGGTAGAACTGACAGGCATTGCCCGCAGTATTACCGCGCAGCCTGAGTACCTCGGTCGTTATGCAGAGGTGTACCTGGTGATTGGGTTCATCTACTGGTTGTTTTGCTATAGCATGTCCATTGCCAGCCGTCGTCTAGAACATCCTTCAGGAACACAAGTATGACTGATGCTGCAACGGTAGAATCGCCAGCCCCGATGATCTCGGCCCAAGGGGTTCATAAATGGTATGGCACCTTTCAGGCGCTCAAGGGCATCGATTTAGAGGTGTATCCGCAAGAAGTGGTGGTCTTGATGGGGCCATCTGGGTCGGGTAAATCCACCTTTATTCGCACCCTCAATGGCTTAGAGTCCTACGATCAGGGGCAGATTCTCATCGATGGCATCGCCCTGACGCAGAATGCACGCCATCTAGAAGCCATCCGCCGTGAGGTAGGCATGGTGTTTCAGCAGTTTAATTTATTCCCTCATCTCACGGTGCTCGACAACATCACCTTGGCTCCCATCTGGGTGAAGCGCTGTCCGAAAGTGCAGGCTGAGGAACAGGCCATGCAGTTACTGGAGCGGGTGGGCATTTTAGAGCAGGCACACAAATATCCAGGGCAATTATCTGGAGGGCAGCAGCAGCGGGTGGCGATCGCCCGTGCCCTCGCGATGCAGCCCAAGGTGATGTTGTTTGACGAACCCACCTCGGCCCTAGACCCCGAGATGATCAAAGAGGTGCTAGATGTAATGCGCTCTCTAGCAGAGGGTGGCATGACCATGGTGATTGTGACCCATGAAGTTGGGTTTGCCCGTGAAGTCGCGCACCAGATTGTGTTTATGGATCAGGGGCAAGTCGTTGAGAAAGGAAGCCCCGCAGACTTTTTTTCCAACCCTAAAGCAGAGCGCAGCCGTCAATTTTTAGGACAAATTCTGGTCAGCCCCCAATCCAGCCGTACCCCCTCCAGTGATGATTTGCCGAAAGAGTAGCTGATAACAGAGCAGACTGCGTAAAATGACAAAGTTCCCCTCTGTTAAGGGTTTTCTCTTCGCCATAGGGGAGCATGATTTGCGAGGAGTGCTCCAAACCGTTACATGCTCAAATCTCAGCGTCTTTTGGCTCCGGTCTTGAGCCTACCGCTCTTTGCTATCCTGCAAGGCCATTCCCCTAACGTAGCCTCTGCTGTTACTCTGGCCCCATCGACAGCGCGCCTTTGCCGTACCACCGATGTGAATGAGTTAGCCCAGACGCTGCTGCCACCAGGCGATGCCACTGCCACTGCGCTACCCCCACTCCCTCCTTTAGAGATTCCCCAACAGCCAGATGCTGTGACGGTCAAGCAAACGCTCGCGGTTCGGCTACCTGAAGTGATTCGGTTGGCGTTTGAGCGGAGCCCTAATATTAAAATTGCACAGCTACAACTGCAGCGCAGTTGTGCGCAGCTCAGAGAAGCTGAGGCTGCCCTTTGGCCCACCCTTCAGACCAATGGCAGTATTTCCCATACCGACAATGGCAATGTTGCCCCGGCCAGTCGCTTCTATAATACGGATGCTTTCAGCGAAGTACAGCAGCAAACCTTCACTGCACTGGGTCAGGAACGGGCGATCGCCCAGCAACAATTTCAGCAGCAACTGCAAATTCTGCAACAGCGGTTTCAACAGACCGCAACTCAGGTGCAAACCAACACGTTGCAACAACAAATTCAGCAACTGCAGCAGCGAGCCAGCACAACGGCGACCCTCAACACCATCCTTGACCTCGCCCCTTTCTCCGCCAGTAGTGTGGCCTTGCCGCTCAGTTCTACCACCCTCAATAGCGGAACTGGCAATGGGAGTTCTTTCGATGCAGGTCTAACACTGGCCTATAACCTCTATACCGGAGGACGACGTGACGCTTCGATTCGTGCTGCACAGTTCCAAGTTGAAAGCTCGCGTTTAGCAATTACACTCCAGTTGCAGCAGTTGCGGCAGG
>DATNQK010000137.1:0-12423 GCA_036704065.1 Stenomitos sp. | reverse complement strand
GTGGTGGGTCACTGCCCATCAGCGGTGGCGGTGGCGACGGTGGTGGTGACGGTGGCGACGGCGGCGGTGGCGGTGGCGACGGTGGCGGCGGTGGTGGTAACACCATCATAGGTGTGCCCCCTAAGGACGTTCCCTTTGAATTTTCACAAACGGCAGGATTGTTGTTGGTGCTAGGCTTCTTTGGCATCCAAAAAGTGCTCAAATCTTGGTCTAATTGGCGAATTGCAACCAAATAAAGACTGAATCTTAGGCGTACCTTCTCTATCCCTGAAACCATGAGAATAAGCTATTAGCCGCTTTGCAAAACAAAAGCGGCAAATTTGCTTTTTTATCAAAAAAATGAGGCTTTTAGTCTAAAAATAAGACTAAAAATGAATTTACGTAACCCCTCTCTAACCAGAGGTAGAGCCTTGACAAGTTCCTTATCCCAATTTGAGTGGGCATTCTTGAATAGGTGCACTCATCACTCATTTCTCAACATTGGGCTAAGTCTTATTACTCCAATCTAGTCGTCACATCGACGGTGTTGAAATTGAGTCTTTGGGCAGCGATTGCAGGTCTCTTTTTTTCCTCCGACCGCTGGAAATAACGTCAAGTAGGGTTCGAGTTTCATGAAGTCGATAGAGCGTGTTCAGCCCACCCAGGGATTCCGTCTCCAACCCAAGCCAGTTCCAGAAGAAGTGGCAACTCGGAGGGTTCGGCTTTCAATTTTTACTCAATATTACCCGCCTGATTTTGCGGCGACTGGTCAGCTCATGGAAGAACTGGCCCTCTATTTAGCGCAGCAAAAGATGGATGTTCAGGTTTTTACAGGCCAACCGAGCTATGCCTTCAATGCCGCAAATGCGCCCGCGTTGGAAACCAAAGAACAAGTTAGAATTCAGCGATCGCGCATTTCCAAGATCCGCAAATATTTAGGACGGACTGTTAGCGGTCTCCTGTACTGCCTGCGTGCTACTATCCATCTGCTCAAAGCATCCCATCGCGGTGATTTACTCCTATTAACCAGCGAACCTCCCTTTTTGTTTGCCGTGGGCTACGTCATTCATCGGCTGTTCAAAGTGCCGTATGTTTGCCTGATCTATGACTTATATCCCGATGCGATCGTCGAATTCGGCATTGCCTCCGAACATAGCTGGATCACTCGGCTCTGGAACCGAATCAACTGTTCCATCTGGAGTCGGGCCGAATCGATCATCGTGTTAAGCGACACCATGAAAGAGCGGGTTGTCAACAAAGTGCCACGGGTCGCCAAAAAAATCTCGATTATCCACAACTGGTCTGACCCCCAGTGGATTAAGCCCATCCCAAAATCTAACAACCCCTTCGCCGCAGAATACAACCTACAAGATAAGTTTGTTGTCCTTTACTCCGGCAACATGGGACGCTGCCATGACCTCGAAACCATTGTGGCAGCAGCCGACGAACTCCGCCACGAACCCATCCAGTTTGTCTTTATTGGGGCAGGTCCAAAGCGCCAGCCCATCATGGAGCGCGTTGCCGAACTCAACCTACAAAACTGTCTTTTCTTACCCTATCAAGACAAAGAAGTTTTACCCTTTTCCCTAACGGCCTGCGATTTGTCTCTGGTGAGCGTGGGTGAAGGCATGGAAGGCGTCGTTGCCCCCAGCAAATTCTACTCAGCCCTAGCCTCCGGTCGTCCCATCGCAGCAATTTGCGAAACCCATTCTTACCTACGTCAGTTAATTGCCGATGCCAATTGTGGAGCGGCTTTCCTGCCAGGGGACGTGAAAGGATTAGCTGCATTTATTCGGTATTTAGCGAAAGATACCCAAACGCAGGAACGCATGGGGAATCTGGGTCACTGCTATATTCAAAACCGATTTACACCGCAGCTCATCGGCAAACAATACTTGCAGATGCTAGAGCGAGCCGTCCTTAAAGATAGCGACCTCAGACGCGGCATTGCCCAAAGAGAATTTCATCTCCTGTTTCAGCCTGTGTTTTCGCTGCGAACGGGCGTGATCTGCGGCTTAGAAGTACTAGTGCATTGGAAACATCCCTTAAGAGGCTTATTGCCCCCTAGCGAATTTCTACCCTTGGCAGATGAAACAGGCTGCATCCTTGCCATTGGGGAACAAACCTTTACCGAAGCATTCCGTCACTTCCGGCGTTGGCAACAGCAAGTCGACTATCCGTTTTACCTGAAGCTAAACCTGTCTCAACGGCAATTCTTTGATCCAGAACTAGTACCACTGCTAGATCGACTGATGGCAGAGTATGGCATCACAGGTCAGCAAATCTCCTTAGACATTGCCGAAAGTGTGCTGATGAGCGATGGTGCCGCCGCTACAGGAATTTTGCTGCGCTTACAAGAACGTCAAATCATCATTTGCTTAGATAACTTCGGGCAAGGAACAACCTCCGTTCGCTACTTAAATCGGTTCCCGCTGAATGTTTTGGAACTGGATCGTCAACTCGTCAGACGCCTTGACTTCGACCCCGAAGCAGATTCCTTAATTGAATCCATTATCTTGCTCGCTCGCGATCAAAATATGGAAGTCATTGCGGAAGGTATTGAGTCGGCACAACAGTTAAAGCGACTTAAAGCGCTAGGTGCCGATTACGGCAAAGGCTATTCATTGGCCATCCCTTCAGACGAAGTGGAACCAATGTTGCAAGAATTTTTGCAAGTCAAAGAACTCGCATCTTCCCTCAACGGGCCACTCCAACCTGCCGAGAATTCTGTAGAAACAACGCCTTTGGTATTGCTCGTAGACGATGAGCGAGGCATGCGGATGCTACTACGACAAGCCATTATCAAAGATGGCTACCGGGTTGTAGAAGCGGAAAACGGCCAGCAAGGTCTAGAGCTATACCGTCAATACCGACCTGATTTAGTCCTCCTCGATGGCATGATGCCTAACACCGATGGATTTGCCTGCTGCCGTCAGATTCGGATTGAAGAATCGCAGCAAGGGAAAAGCGCCAAGGGGGAAGTTCCTATCTTACTGATTACCGCTTTAGATGACTCAGAATCTGTTGCTCGGGCGTTTGAAGCAGGTGCCACCGACTACATGACCAAACCTGTGAATTGGGAAATTTTACGGCAGCGTATCAACCGATTATTAGCTCATGTTTAAAAGCACTATGAAGCCTACCCAAACATAAAGGGAATCAGCTCTGACATAAGCGAAAAACGCCCAAAGCAATCTACATCAATTTCCACAATTTCATAACCTTACCTTACAGTGGTCTTCCAATTGTGAAAAAAATACTATCCAGATTTAAAACCCCAGCCTATCAACTCGTCTTACAGACCATCCAGAAAAATTTGACCTTAATTATTATCAACCAAGGCACTAACTTATTCAGTGCCGTACTAGAAGGTAGTACCTTAGGGTTAATATTTCTGGCAGTTTCCATTTTAACGGATAGCAAGAAAGCACAAGCTAGCTCACCCATTATTCAAAATTTATTAGCCATTAATCCAGCACACCCAGAATATGTTTTCCTGCTGCTTTTATCTACAGCGGTGATACTACAAATTCTATTAAGTTTAAGTAATTACACCAACAGAGTTACCACAGCTTACCTATCCGCAAAGGCTCAACCTATTGTTACGGGAAAAGTCTTTGAGCGCATCATGACCTTTAGTTATGGCTGCGTCAGTCGGTATAAAGTTGGCGACTTGATGTTGTTCATCAATGATTCATCCAAAGCCATTGACAATCAAATCCAAGGCATTAACAGCCTAATTGTTGGCATCTCATTCTCTTTCATTTATCTTTTCATCATCATTAAGCTATCTCCTTTTCTGGCATTAGCAGCCAGTCTTTTAACAATTGCGATTGTCCTGTTTCAATACAAGCTTATACCGATCCTAAGACGTGTTGTTAATAAGGTTACTGATACACAAGTAGAATCTTCTAAGTTTATTACCGAAAGTATTCAAGCCTTGAGACTGATTCACACTTGTGGCACTCAAGCTCCAACCGTTCGTAAAGCAACCAGCCTTTTAGAAGAGACGCGTAAACACTTACAAAAACGAGCGTTCTTATTTTACAGTCCAGAACCAATCCTTGAAATTATCCCCATCTTAAGCTTGGCAATATTAGCCACTTTTGCCGTCCTATTCCAAGACAACAAAGCAACTTTACTCCCACTGCTTCTAACATTTTTATTATCTTTGCAGCGCCTGGCAATTCGATTAAAGATGACTGTTGGTACGATGACTTGGCTGACGGATAACAGTGCAAGCATTGCAAGGATCAATAGCATCTTAGATCCTCAGGACAAGGAATTCGAGCATTCCGGTACTGCCTCTTTTCTAACGTTGAAAGATGATATTCACTTTAAATCTGTAAGTTTGTCCTATTCAAAGGATGAAACATTTGTACTCAAGGATCTGACGTTCTCAATTCCCAGAAATAAGGTGACTGCGATCGTAGGGGGTTCTGGTGCCGGAAAGTCTACGATTGTTGATCTGCTGATTGGGTTGTATCAAACCTCTGAAGGTCATATTTTCGTCAATGGTGAGCCGCTAGATTCTTACCGGATGTCTGATTGGCGGCAGCACATCGGCGTGGTGAGCCAGGATACGTTTATTTTCAACGCCAGCATTTTAGAAAATCTGCGTTATGCCAATTCAGACGCAACCTTTGAAGAGGTGATTCACGCAGCGAAGGTTGCTCAAGCCCATGACTTTTTAATGGATCTGCCTGAAGGCTACGAAACGATTGTGGGAGAACGTGGATATCGCTTATCAGGTGGACAGCGTCAGCGTTTAGCTTTGGCAAGAGCACTGATTAAACAACCCGACATTTTGATTTTGGATGAAGCAACCAGTGCCTTGGACAGCGAATCAGAAAATTTGATTCAGCAAGCGCTAGATGAATTACAGGGAGTGCGAACCATGATTGTGATTGCCCACCGCCTGTCTACCATCATCAATGCTGATCAAATTATCGTTTTAGAAAAGGGGAGAATTGCTGAGCAGGGAACCCATGCTTCCTTAATGAAGCAAGCAGGACGCTATGCCCAATATTGGCAGTTACAGGGAGAAAAATCTTTAGAAGGAATTGGGAATACAAGTTTGAATCCTTTAGCATTACCTGGAGTTGGAGCTTAACGGGAAGAAGATACCCTTCACACATTTTATCTCTCATTCAGAGAGTAAATGCGGTAATACTGATGCATTCAATTTCCATATTGCAATCGCAATTTATTTACAGAAGCATTACTGAAATAGACCTGCATTGAATCTTTTTCTCTACTGTGCGGTTGATTTGAGCGAAGGAGGTGGCAATCAGAATTATATTTTTAGACAAAATATATAGCTCATAGTCCATCAAAAAAGTCCAATCATTGTTCTCTATATTTCTTCTGGAGAAAGAAATAAATCATATCCAAATCAAGCAAGAATATGGCTTATTTGACAATGTGTTGGGGAATTCTAAAAACAAATGGAAGTGGGAGCCATAAAAATGGACGTGCAGACACTAGGACACCATCTCTAGCGCATTAGAGTTCTTTCAACGAGTGCTTAGCTGTATTACAACCGTTGCCAAACATCCTCGCCTTACCATTGGCAATCACCCAAAATTCGAAACAGCGATCGCACCCACCCATACAACTTAACCGACGATGGTATGCCTTTTTTGACACTGCACTGCAAAGCTGACCCGTAAGGTTGCCCTGAAACTAAAGTCAACAGAACCACAAGACGTACTGACACATTCGGATCAACAGAAGGATTGGGTAGATAAAATGGCCGCGTTAGTTTCTATTCTCATTCCTTGCTACAACGCCGAGAAATGGGTTGCCACAACCCTCGAATCCGCCCTCGCCCAATCGTGGCCCACGAAGGAAATCATTCTGGTTGATGATGGTTCTGCCGATGCCAGTTTTGCCGTGGCCCAACGCTATGCCGCACCCAATGTTAAAGTCTTGCGGCAAGCCAATGGGGGGGCAAGTGCCGCCCGTAATCGAGCTTTACATGAGGCCCAAGGCGAATTTATTCAGTATCTTGATGCCGACGATTTACTAAGCCCAACAAAAATTGAGGCGCAAGTCTTACTGCTACAGCACAATCCTGCCGAAATGCTGGCCCTGTGCAGCACAACCCATTTTTGGGATGGCCAACGCATCGATGAAGGCATCTACCATGACGGTCTTCCCTTTTATGCAGACAGCGATGATCCCATTCAATGGTTGATTCGGTTGCTCGGTGGCGATGGCCCAGCAGCAATGGTGCATCCCAGTGCTTGGTTAACCCCGCGATCGCTCATTGAAGCAGCAGGAGACTGGAACGAAGACCTATCTGTAGATGACGATGGGGAATATTTTGCACGGGTCATTCTGAAAAGCAAGGGAATCCGGAGAGCGCCAGATGTGGCCTCTTACTACCGCAAATTCCGTAGTGGCGGCAGCTTAAGTCACGCTCGCTCTGAAGCACAGCATTGGTCGGGCCTCAAGGCCACTCGCCTCAAGGCCAAACACTTATTGCCCCTAACCACCGATCCGCGTGCCAAAGTGGCGATCGCCAACGGATACATGAGCCTTGCAGTGGGGGCCTACCCCGACTATCCCCAGGTTACAGAGGCGGCCTTAGCAGATCTGCGTGCCTTGGGGGTACGGGTTAAACCGCCGCGCTTTGGCACTTGGAAGAGCCAACTTGTGAGCCAACTATTGGGCTGGAAAACAGCACGACGCATTAGTGCGCGAGCACGCCCCAAACCATCTGGAGTGAGTAGGGCACCTTCGATGAGCTAATCCCTAATCCCTTGCAGAGACTGGCATAGAACCCATGCCATTACCGCTCTGACCCGTAAGCGCTCATTTTTCTGATCCGTTGCTTTGAACTCTGGAGTTTCCCTATGACGACTGTTCCCTCCCGCGCTGTCATTACGCTGGCGACCGGAAAGCCACTCTACATTGAAATGGCGGTGAATCTGGCCCGCTCGTTTAAGCATTGGCATCCCCATCGAGAAATTGAGTTTTACTTAGCAACGGATCAAAGACAGTTAATTCCGCCAGATTTGGCAGATATTCACATTATCGATTTGCAACCCGACCAATATGGCAAAGGGTTCTCGCCCAAAATTCATCTCGATGAAATGGCCCCTGCCCAGCAAACCCTCTTTATTGATGCAGATTGTCTCTGTGTGGGCTCCATTGTGCCCATTTTTGAGCGCTTTCAGGGACACGCAGTCTCTGTGGTAGGTGACCCAGTATCAACGGGCGAATGGTTTGGAGATGTGGCAGCGGTGTGCCAGCGCTTTGGCGTTCCGGCAATCCCGAAATTCAATGGTGGCCTCTATTACTTAGAAAAAGGCGAACTCAGCGATCGCATTTATCAAACCGCCCGTGAACTCGAACCGCAATACGACGACATTGGCTTAGTGCGCTTGCGCAATCGTCCTAACGACGAGTTGCTGATGGCCATCTCCATGGCACTCCACGGCGAGTCTGCCATTCCTGAAGACGGCACCCTATTCACCGATCCTTTTGCCTGCCCCGGCCCGCTCAAAGTGGATGTTCTACGCGGCGGCTCCACCTTGGTCAATCCACCTGCCCCCCATCCCCTGCATCGGGAGTGGTATCCGTGGCAAACCGTTCATCCCACCATCGTGCATTTTTTAGGCCATCACACCACGGTCTACCCCTACACCAGAGAAGCCCTGCGCTTGCAACTCACGGTTGGCAAAGGGTGGCCAATTGCACTAAGCGATCTTTGGGCAACGGTCGTTTGCACCATTCCGCAAATGGGGGCCATGTACTTAAAAACTCTCTTGCGTCCCCTATACCGCCAACTCTTCGGCACTCGCGCTGTGCCCTTGTCGGAACGGGTTGTGACGGATTAATACCAACCCTTGCTGTGTTTCGGTCTTAAGGGTTCACGTTTGCTGCTTAAGGATCTTTGGCATGGATGTCTCTGTAATCATTCCCACCTATAACCGACTGTGGTGTTTGCCCCAGGCGATCGCCTCTTGCCGCGACAGTACCTGCCGCACGGAAATCATTGTGGTGGACGATGGCAGTACTGATGGCACTTGGGAGTGGCTACAAACCCAACCTGATGTGGTGAAGCTACGCCAAGAAAACTGGGGCAAAACTTGGGCCGTGAACCGAGGGTTTGAACACGCTAACGGGAAATATGTACGCTTTTTAGACTCTGACGATTGGCTGAGTCCTGGCACCCTAGACCGCCAATTCCAACAAGCAGAGGCATCAGGGGCCGATGTGGTAGTAGCAGGATACGAAGCCTATAGCGAATCGGGTACCTTGCTGCATACATCCCCTTGGGAGGAATGCGACGACTTTATTGCGCAGCAGTTGGGCGAGTGTAGCAGTTCGCACTATTCGGCCTACCTGTTTCGACGCGCGTTTATCGCCGATATTCCCCATCGCCCCGATTTCGCTCAGCGGGACGATCGCCTGTTTGTTTTGGAAGTAGCCATGGCCCACCCCAAGGTTGTGGTGGATGATCGCCCTGCCTTTTGCCATCGCCACCACGGGAAAGTACGGTTACAGGCCACCCAAGGGTTGAACGCCGTAGCAACCCATTGGCAACATTTGCAACTCTATCGCAAGTGTTTAGCCCGTCTAGAGCAAGCCGGAGAACTAACACCCCGACGCGGTCGTGCTGCAGCCAAAATTCTCTGGCATTTGGCCCACTGGATTGCCTACACCCACCTCGAAGAAGGCGTTGCCGTCGCCCAATGGGTCTATGAGCTAGACCGTCACTTTCAACCCCCCGAGCGGGGCATGCTAGGTCAGATGTATCGCACCCTCGGCTTTCGCCGCACTGAACAGGTACTGCAATTGCGACGAGAATTGCTGGCAAAAATGCAGTTGCGGCGGCTGCAACCCTTTAAGCCTGCCTCCGCTTAATAGTTGAATGCCCCTGCACATCCCAGCCGCCATCAACCCTCAAAGTCCTCCACCTCGGACGATACCTATGCCATGAAACCGTTAAACCTTTTCTATGACGAACCTGATCCTGACCGCTGGTTTGCGGGCGATCGCTATCCACGTCGCATCATTCGCAACTTAGTGCGGCGCAATCCGCGCATTTCTGGTCAGCGGCGCGTGTTCGCCAACTTAGCAGCAGGACTGGATCGTCTCGGCGTGGACTACCGCGTAAACGACTATCGCTATGCCCAACGCCACCCCGACGAAGTCGCTTGCATCGTGGGCAAACCCAACGTGCTCGACCAGATCCCTTGGCACAATCCCATTTTGTTCGGAGCATCCATCTTCTCCCATCCTTGCGATGCACCACCGAATTTCCTAGACTTTCCCATCCGCCGCATTTTGGTGCCTGGGGAATGGGTGGTACAGATGTGGCAACCGTATTATGGCGATCGCGTCTTTGCATGGCCCGTGGGGATTGATACAGAGCACTGGTGCCCCACGCCGAATCAGGCCAAAGATATCGATATCTTGCTCTACGACAAAGTACGTTGGGAGCACGACCACTTCCAATCAAACCTCATTGCACCCATCCAACAGGAGTTAGAGCGGCGTCGCCTCAAAACAGCAGTGATCCGCTACGGCTTCTACGAGGAAAAAGACTTTCATGCTCTCGTCAATCGCAGCAAGGCAATGATCTTCCTGTGCGAGCATGAAACCCAAGGTATTGCGTACCAACAAGTCCTGTCCTGCAACGTCCCCATTCTGGCTTGGAATCGTGGCGGCGAATGGCGCGATCCAAACTTCTATCCAGAGCGCGTGCAATTTGGCCCCGTCAGTTCTGTGCCCTACTGGGACCGTCGCTGTGGCTTAACCTTCGCCTCTGAAGCAGATTTCTCCTCAGCCTTAGAAGACTTCCTAGAGAAAGCCAATCGCAAGGTGTTTGCACCTCGGGACTATGTGTTAGAGCACCTCACCCTAGAGCATTGCGCTCAGCAATATCTCGACCATGTCGTTGCGGTTCAGGAGGAAAGCACTCATGGCTAAGATCTCCATTTTCATCGGGGCTCACCTGTGTACCGCCCCCCGTCCGCAAAAAGAAGCGCAAACCCTTGCAGCGGCAGGGCACACTGTAACGGTCTATGGCATCTGGTTCGATGCACAACTTGCTGAACGCGATCGCCAACTGATGCCGACCTTACCCTATCGCTTCGAACCCATCCTTGATTTTCGTCCCCAGTCTACTTCGCGCTGGCAGCGCTTCGGTGTGCGCTTGCAAGCACGACTGGCCCGAGAAGGGTTTCGGCGATGGCAGCTTTTTTCTCCCGCCTTGTTAGGCTATGGCGCACGGGCCATGCTCCGGCGTGCCTTGCAAGATCGCGCAGATCTCAGCATCATGCATTCCGAGGCAGGGTTGTGGGCCGGAAGTCAACTGCTCAAACATGGATTGCGGGTCGGGGTCGATTTTGAGGATTGGTTTTCTGAAGATCTCCTTCCGAGTGCTCAACAAACACGACCGCTCACTCAGTTGCGGCAGCTAGAACAAACCTTGGCCCAACGGTGTACCTATGCCTTGACCACCTCTCAGGTCATGGCCGATGCCTTAGCAGCAGCGTACCAAGCACCGCCGCCCGCAGTGGTGTACAACGTCTTCCCAAAAACCGATGCTGTTACACCAAGCTCAACACCACGACATCAGCCGCCTTCCTTGCACTGGTTTTCCCATACCATTGGGCCAGGTCGTGGGCTAGAAACCTTGTTCGCGGCACTGCCTCACGTTGAGTTGCCTGTGACGATTGCACTGCGAGGCAACTACCCCGACAGTAGCCGTCGCTGGATGGAACCCCTGATTCCGGAAGAGTGGCGATCGCGCATTACCATTTACCCCTTGGTCAGCAATGCCGAGTTGCCGCTGCGCATTGCCGAACACGACATTGGGTTGGCATTGGAAATTCCCTTTTGTCGCAGTCGCCAATACACGGTGACAAACAAGCTGTTCCAGTATCTGCAAGGCGGGTTGGCAGTGATTGCCACCCAAACTGATGGCCAGCAGGAGGCCCTCAGCCAAGCACCAGATGCAGGCACCCTGATTCCTGCCGACGATCCGGCTGCTTTGGCACAGGCGATCAATGCCTATGCCCGTCAGCCAGATCGATTGGCCGCAGCCCAGCAGGCAGCTTACCACGCTGCCCAAGCGCGGCTGTGCTGGGAAACCCAAGCGGATACGCTGTTGTCCGTCCTGGATCGGGCCTTAACGCAACCCGATTCCCTGCGATCGCCCCTGCCCCCAGCGACAGAGACGATGCAATACGCACCCTAAGCGTGGCGCGTTTGTGACTGCCCTTTGCGGTCGGTCTGCCCTGTGTTCTTGTTGTTCCCTTTGTTGTTAACCCTCAGGACTCAACCGCTATGAAACTCCGTGCTCAAATTCGTGATTATCTCTCTCACCGACTTGGCGTTCCTGAAATTCCCAGCAGTTTACAACGCCTCTCCCAGCAAGGGTTTCAACCGCGTCTGATTTTTGATGTCGGTGCTTATAAAGGCGACTTTGCACGCACATGTTTACAGATTTGGCCCCAGGTGCAAGTGGCCTGCTTTGAAGCCCTCTCCCCCCGCCTCCAAGATTTAAAAGCCCTTGCCCAAGCCCAATCAGCCATTCGCGTCTTTCCGGGTCTAATTGGCTCCGAATGCAAGGAAAAAGTCCCCCTCCACGAAGCTGAAACTGCTTCTTCTGTCTTGGTAGAACAGACCGAGAACAACTTCCCTGTTTCCTACCACCCGATGCGAACCATTGATTCCATCGTGCAAGAACACTACAGCGATCGCCCACCCGAACTGCTCAAAATTGACGTACAGGGCTACGAGTTGGAAGTATTGAAAGGCGCAGAGCAAACCCTGCCTTACTTGCAAGGAATCTTGGCAGAAGTCAATCTTATCGATATCCACCAAGGCGTCTCGCTCTTTGCCGAAACCGTAAGCTGGCTCCACGAGCGAGGTTGGGGTGCGTTCGATATTTGCGAATTGCATCGCCGTCCTCTCGACGATGCCCTGTGGCAAATTGATGTCTTGTTTGTGCCCTACCACAGTCCCCTTCGCACTGACAAACGCTGGGGGAAATAAAATGCGCATCCTCTTTACAGCCGACCCCGAAATTCCAGTACCCCCTCGCCATTATGGTGGCGTACAGCGGCTGGTGGATTCCATCCTGCGGGGCATCCAGGCCAAAGGTCATGTCGTAGGACTGGTCGCGCACCCTGGCTCCGAATCGCCTGCCAATGCATTCTATGCCTGGCCAGGGTTAAATTCCCAAGATCGCTGGGATACGGTATGGAATACCCGTGCCTTACAAACGGCTGTGCGACGATTTCGGCCCGATGTGATTCATAGCTTTTCGCGGTTGTGGTACATGCTGCCGTTGATGGCCTCACCCTTGCCCAAAATTATGAGCTATGGCCGCGATCCAGCCCGACGCACGGTGAGTTGGAGTGCCAGACTTGCCAAAAACTCCCTCGTTTTTACCGGATGCAGCGAGCACATCAGCCGCAC
>DATNQK010000136.1:0-14974 GCA_036704065.1 Stenomitos sp. | reverse complement strand
CTGATCTACGTCGGCAGCTTTTTGAAATTGCGATCAAAAGTGCCAGATCTTGATCGACATGCAAGTTAAAAGGGGTGTGCTTAACTCAAGCGACTGTCTTCCAGTGCATCTAAGCGATTTGCATAGGCTGTCGGCACAAGGGTTGTTAAGTGGTCTACATTTTGGCGCATCGTCTGACAAATGGCATCCAAGGGTAAATCGTTGTAGTCCCGTCCGAAGGGGTTTTCAATTTCCAACCCAATTTCTTCAATCCCAAAGAGCGTAAAGCTAATTAGCGCCACGATTGGCCCCGTCCAAAAATCAATTTCACCAATTAGTTGAAAGGGCAGTAGCAAGCAATAAATCAACAGCAACTGTTTGAGGTGAATGGCATAAGCCATGGGTATAGGGGTTTTAAGAATACGTTCACAGATACCCAGGCCATCTACCATGTCATCCAGTAGCGCATTCATGGTGGTGATTTGATACAAATCCACCCGTCCATGCTGATATTGTTGCTGCAAATAATCCTCAAGCCAAAAGGCAATTTTGAGCGGTGGACTAGGGCTATCGCGCAGAGACTCCCACTGGTATTCACGAAAAGAGGGCTGCTCACTTAATGCTTCTCTCAACTCATCGTCGAGGGATTCATTGCGCAGGTGTAACTTAACGGCAATGGCAAAAGCCACAACCAGATGCATAATATCTCGTTTACGAGCGCGATCGCCTGGCTCTGTCTCTTCCACAAACACCCAAATCCGTCGCGTCAGATTGCGACTAGCGTTGACTAAACCGCCCCAAGCTTTACGGCCTTCCCAAAAGCGATCATACGCAGTGTTCGTGCGAAAGACCAACAGCAATCCGAGGACAATACTAGGAATCACATTGCCAAGGATCGGCCATGCCTCAACCCAACCCCAGTGCCCCAAAATGGAGATGAGTACCCCAAAAGACCCACAAAATAGGGCTTTGGGTAATACTGCCGGGATCACCGACCCTTTTAAGCGAAACGTTGAGCGGAACCAGCGGAATTTTGCGAAGCGCATAGGCAATGGACATCAGAGGTAGACAGCTCAGTTTGAGCTTTGAGACATCGGATTTGCAGGAGATTGCCCTGAATCCCGTTCCCTAAAGTCCCCCGTCGAGGAAGGTACATGGGCTCATCAGCTCAGGACAAACTCGATTTAGCGAAGTAGGCCCCTGCCCCATCGTTAAAGCAAGCGCGATTAATCAACCGTGAAAGAGGTTTCTACTTTTTGGAACAGATCCTTGACCACATCCCAACGCTGCTCTGGCGCAGAAATATTAAGCGTATAGAGCTTACCGCGACTGACGGCAACACTAGCCAGATGATGGCGCGTCCGATCCGCCACTTTAATCAGGTACTCCAAGTCGTAGTAGGTTTTATCGCCAACCATGCGCTCTGAAGCGGATAGCAATTCTGCTTCGCGGTTAGAACCAGTAGGGGCTAAGATTTTTTGAGCAATTTTAAGACCCACCGTAGAAGCATCACCTAGATCGCTGAGGGTCTTGCTGCCAGTGAGAGGACTCAGCACCACGCTCACGTTCTCGGTTTCTTCTATCAAATCGCGAAAAACGACATCCGGCCCATCGCTGACTTTGACTTGCAGCCAACCATTCGGATAGAGAAATTTATAGCCATCCAAGGCATCAACGTAGGCTTTAAACCCACCGCCAAGACTGGTACACCCCTGAAGCGTTAGACTCAAGACCAATAGGGCAACGACCGCAATTCGTTTCAGCATTTCTCTGTCCTTCACATCCCACAGGCCGTTTCGACGGCATTACATATAACAGGCGCAACGTTATCGCTCGCTCGCTTCACTATTGTAGTGGCTTGCTTTAACTGAACATTGATTCAAGGTTGGCAACAAACTGAAGTTATGGGTTGGATTTCACGTTACGTTCGAGTTCTAAGGCTGTTCTGGAGTACTGCGATCGCCGCAGAAATGGAATACCGCGCCAACTTTGTATTGGCAGCACTGAGCAGTTTAGGCAATTTAGTCGGGAGTCTATTCGGGCTGTTCTTGTTTTACCGAACGGGCTACACCTTCGAGGGATGGTCTTGGCAGGAAGCACTTATTGTTTTAGGCATTTTTACGCTGCTACAGGGACTATCCGCCACATTCTTGGTCCCAAACCTAAACCGTATTGTGAAGCAAGTCCAAGAGGGAACGCTAGATTTTGTGTTGCTAAAGCCCATTAGCAGCCAATTTTGGCTCTCAACCTACACCCTTTCGCCTTGGGGATTACCGGATTTGGTCTTTGGGCTGGTTGTGATTGGCTACGCTGGGTCGCAACTTGGCCTTGGCCCACTTGACTATGCGTGGAGCATCATTCCCCTGGGGTTTGGATTTATTAGCCTCTACAGCCTTTGGTTTATGTTAGGGGCAACCAGTATTTGGTTTGTCAAGATCTACAACGTCACTGAAGTATTACGCGGGCTAGTGGAAGCCGGACGCTACCCAATTGTGGCCTATCCTGCAACCTATCGATTTTTCTTTACCTTTGTCGTGCCGATCGCCTTTTTGACCACAGTCCCAGCCCAAGCCATGCTGCATCGAGCAGAGTGGTCTTGGTTAGCCGGATCGGGGGTATTGGCAATTGTGTTACTGGCTTGTACACACTATTTTTGGCAGTTTGCCTTGCGGTTTTATACAAGTGCCTCAAGTTAGGGTTTATTTAGCCTGATTGGATTTAAAGCTTTCTCTTACAAAGGGGTTATAGAACCAGTGAACATACAAGGTTTTGCAAACTGAAAATTTGTTCTAAATAGCAGCCATTAACATCGCGCCACTAATACAATTCCCGCCAATCCATACTTAACCTTATTCAGAAGTTCAGCAATCTATATTGCTGGATTGCTCATGATGTTTTTTCACCAACTTGTATAAAGTTTCATCGTCAAATCAGATGCCATAGACCAGAAATCAACATTTCATTACAAGAGAATATAAGTGTATAAAATCCGAAGAAAAACATCATAAAAAACACAGATTTAATTGGATAAAATTAAGGACAAGTTTCAGAAAAGCTCAGTCTGGAGCAATCGCAACCCATGACGAACAACCGGAACAAGTTCAAGACCCTAAAACTGGTTCAGCATCTTAAGGCTTTAACGTCTAACTCATCGATTCCTCAAATCGCATTCTCTCCAGCTATCTGGGGTAAGAGGATAGGCAGAAGCCCAAAATTCGGTCTGATAGCGATCGCCGTCCTGGGTATAGCTGCGATCGCCGAGGCCAGTATTGCGCTCAAACAACTGAGCAGCGATCCCTTTACCAATGCCTCCAGTCAACACAAAACTCAGGTTGAGCCCGATACCTTTGCCTACGGCAAAACCATTGTCGCGGCATTTCAATCTGGGCGTTTTTTCGATGGCGGTAGTTCAGGGATTGGCTGGGCCACTTCTAAAGACGGTGGAACAACCTGGAAACGTGGATTTCTCCCCGGCATTACGAAATATAAGGGTCGCGGTGCGTTTGAGCGCGTAACAGATCCATCTGTGGCCTATGATGCGCGTCATCGCGTTTGGCTGATCTCATCGTTGGGCTTCAATGAGGCACCCACACCCCCAGGTACGGTTGTCGTTAGTCGCTCGCAGGATGGTCTCGTTTGGACAAAGCCAGTATCGGTCGGAGGGGGAACTTTTGCGGACAAGAACTGGACTGTCTGCGATAACTCAGCCAGCAGCCCCTTCTATGGCAACTGCTATACAGAATGGGACGACAACGGTTTGGGCAATCGCATCAAAATGAGTACGTCTAGAGATGGCGGCCAAACTTGGAGTAAAGCCATTGATACCGCAGGCCAAGGTACAGGTTTGGGCGGACAACCGCTGGTAAACCAGAAAGGCCGTGTTATCGTCCCCATTGCCAATGCAACAGAGACTGCCATCGCATACTTTGAATCGACTAACGGGGGCGTGTCATGGTCAGCGGTAAAAACAGTGACGCCAATCCGATCGCATATCGTTGGTGGCAACTTACGCTCTGGTGGCTTGCCCTCTGCCGAGATTGACCAGAAGGGTCGTGTCTATGTGGTGTGGCATGACTGTCGGTTTCGCACAAGTTGCTCATCGAACGATATTGTGATGAGTATTTTCAACAATGGCGTTTGGTCGCCTGTGAAACGTATCCCCATTGATGGCGTGAACAGCGGGGTAGACCACTTCATTCCAGGCATTGCTGTCGATCCTCAGTCTGGAGTAACGCAGCCAGCACGGATAGTTTTGACCTACTATTACTATCCAGTCGCCAACTGCTCGACCAACTGCAAGCTCTATGCAGGTACTGTTTCCTCCACCGATGGCGGCAATTCTTGGAGTACTCCCACGCAACTGGCGGGGCCGATGAGTCTCAGTTGGCTCCCGAACACGTCTCAGGGTCGGATGGTCGGAGATTATATTTCAGGCTCCTTTGTCGGCAGAAAAGTTTTTCCGGCGATCGCCGTGGCAAAGGTACCGTTGGGCGGCACGTTTAATCAAGCCATCTATACCACAACACCAGGTTTAGTCCCTGTCGCGGGTAAGGTACGAGTTCAGGCAGATCCGGTGCGCGCAGAGGTTGGCGATCGCAAAGCGGCAATCCAACGCACAACCCGATAAGGGATAACACTTCGCTACTTGCCAATACAAAACTGGCTAAAAATGCGATCTAACACCGATTCCGTCGCCTCTTCCCCTGTAATTTCGCCCAACGCTTGCATCGCGCCTCGCAAATCGATACTCCAAAAATCTAGAGGCAACTGCTGACGGATCGATTCTAAAACTTGAGCCAAAGAAGCATGGGCACGGGTTAATGCCTCTGCCTGCCGCTGATTAATCGCAATATCTAAATTAGCCGCCTGAAGCGTCCCCTGCTGTACGGTCTGTTCAATGGCTGCTTCCAGCCGATCAATCCCTTCCTGGCGTGCCGCAACCGTATACACCACCTGTTGAATCGTATCGGGGTAGCGCACTTGTTCAGGATCACTGAGATCGGTTTTATTA
Source organism: Stenomitos sp. (assembly GCA_036704065.1). Lineage (GTDB taxonomy): Bacteria > Cyanobacteriota > Cyanobacteriia > Thermosynechococcales > Thermosynechococcaceae > JAAURS01. Next base: position 9,984 of record DATNQK010000136.1, on the reverse strand, counting down.
ATGACCAAAATGAGTGGTCGGTCGGTAAGGGTGCCATAAAGCCCCTCATCTTCAGCCGTCCAACCAGAAGAAGCGTCAATCGTCAGCAGTACCAAATCTGCCTGCTGTGCGGCTTCTCGCGATCGCAGTACCCCAATTTGCTCTACCTTATCGTCCGTCGCTCGGATGCCTGCCGTATCCAATACCTGCACCGGAATACCGCGCACAGCTAGATTCGATTCCACCACATCCCGCGTTGTACCAGGCAAATCTGTGACAATAGCGCGATCGCTACGGCTCCAGGCATTGAGCAAGCTGGATTTTCCCACATTGGGCCGTCCGACTATTGCAACCTTAATCCCCGTTCGCAACAACTCGCCTCGGTCGGCAGTCGTCAGCAACCGTTCCATCGCAGCGGCAATATCTTGTAACTGCTGAATCAGCTGGGGCTCATCTAAAGGCGGCAAGTCCTCTTCAAAATCAATCCGAGCTTCAATTTCCGCCAGCACCGCCAAACACTGCTGCCGCAAGTCTCGAATGGGATGGGCCAATTTACCCTGCATACCAGCCAGAGCCGTTTGCGCCGCTTGGGGCGATCGCGCACCGACCAAATCCGCAACACTTTCAGCCTGAGTCAGATCTAAGCGACCATTCAGAAACGCCCGTAGCGTAAACTCTCCAGGCTGCGCCAACCGTGCCCCTGCACTCAAGCAAGCCTGCAATACCTGCTGCACCGGAATCATGCCGCCGTGACAATGCAACTCCACCACATCCTCACGGGTAAAGGAGCGTGGCGCTAACATCAGCAATAACAGCGCCTCATCAAGCACCTGACCCGTTTGGGGGTCGCACACATGACCATACAAAATGCGGTGGCTTTCCCACAAAGGTTTACCCACCGGACGGAACAGCATCCGAGCAATTGCAACCGCCTCAGACCCAGACAGACGCACAATCCCAACGCTGCCCTGTTGGGGCACAATCGCCGTGGCGATCGCCACAATCGTCGTTCCTAAATTCATGCCATCCCAAAAACTTAAGGCTCTATCTGCAACCCTCGCCTTAAAACAATAACGGTGTCGTTTTATCAACCAACGACACCGCCTTGCTTTTAATGATTAAGACTCAACGCACTAGCGACGACGCTTGCGAGAGGCTTCTGCTTTACGCTTTTTGCGGAGGCTTGGCTTTTCATAACGCTCACGCCGTTTAACCTCAGACAAAATGCCTGCTTTTTGAATTTTTTTCTTAAACCGACGCAGTGCGGATTCGATTGACTCATTCTCGCCCAAACGAATTTCTGCCACGCTGTCACTCACCTCCTTACTCAGCTCAAACCACTCCCATCGCTACCTGCTGAAGTTAAACGCTAACTGTCCTTACGACCAATCTGCGGTCGCGGCCGTGGCGCACTGCTTTTATTAGGCGGCGCCGACGAGCCCACATGCTCTCGCTCTCCATAAACTTCCAGGTAAGCAACTTGACCAGACAGCTTACCAGCTGTCTCAACCACCGTGCGAATCGCATGTAGCGTTCGACCGCTCCGGCCAAAAACACGCCCCTTGTCAGATTCTGCAAAAGCAAGACGAATACGCACTTTCTGTTTACCTGCATAGGTTTCACAATCCACGACTAAGGACTCAGGAAACTCTAAGAACGGAGTTACAAGAAAGCGTACTAACGCGACGTAATTAGGCTCGGCAGTTGCAGAAGATGACATTGGTTCAGATTCAAAGTCTAGGCTTTGACCTGCTCGAAGACATTATGCTTTTCAAAAATATGGCGCACTGTCTCGGTGGGCTGCGCACCATTTTTCAGCCACTTCACAATCGCTTCTACCTTCAGCGTAACTTCATCGCTGATGGGATTGTAGTAGCCCAATTCTTCTAAAGGACGGCCGTCGCGGCGCTCGCGGCTGTTGGTTGCCACAATTCTGTAAGAAGCGGAGCGTTTTTTACCAAAACGCTTGAGTCTAAGTTTGACCATGCCGGGGGATTGTGCTCCTCGTTCGCTGCTAGAAACTGAATTTAAATCTGACAAAATAGGCAAAGCAGCATTCCCTACCGAAAGTCATGCCTCGCCCATTTTTAAAGTGTACCAAAGCCTTTCTTTTTTTTCATCTTTTTTTTCTTGCCCGCAGGTGGGGTATATCCACGCCACCCTGGACTAGCCGCAGGACCACTGTCGCCACCGAAGGGGGAACCAGGCATGCCAGGGAAACGGCCTTGCCCCATCATCTGCATCATCGAGCGCATCCGCGAAAAATCGCTGACCAGTTTATTTACATCTGCCTCTCTGTAGCCTGCCCCTTTCGCAATCCGGCGCCGCCGACTGGGGGAACTTGCCAGCAGTTCAGGGTCGCGTCGCTCTTCTAAGGTCATGGAGTTAATCATCGACTCCACTTTTTTCAGTTGTGCTTCGCCTTCTTGCAACTGCTCCCCTGAGAGCTTGTTCATCCCTGGAATCATCTTCATGATGCCGCCGAGGGAACCCATGTTTTTCAGCAAGCGGGTCTGTTTCAAAAAGTCTGTGTAGTCGAACTGCGCTTCTAAAATTTTGCGCTGCATCTTCTCGGCATCAGCCAGGTCAAACTCCTCTTGAGCTTTTTCGACCAGGGTCAATACATCGCCCATGCCTAAAATGCGAGAAGCCATGCGGTCGGGGTAAAAGGGCTGTAGAGCTTCAACCTTCTCGCCTACCCCTACAAATTTGATCGGTTTCCCTGAAATTTGCCGGATCGAGAGGGCCGCCCCCCCTCGCGTATCCCCATCCATCTTGGTGAGAATAGCCCCTGTAATGCCAATTTCTTCATGAAACGTTCGGGTGAGATTGGCGGCCTCTTGCCCTGTCATGGCATCCACCACGAGTAACGTCTCGTGCGGCTGCACCGTTGCCTTAATTTGCGCCAGTTCCGCCATCATCTCTGGGTCAATTTGCAAACGACCCGCTGTGTCGATAATCACGGTATCGACCTGTCGCGCTTTGGCCTCTTCTAAGCCTCGTTTGGCAATCTCGACGGGGTTAACGTCTGTGCCCAGTTCGAACACGGGAACATTAATTTGCTTGCCAAGGGTGACCAACTGATCAATTGCAGCCGGACGGTACACGTCGGTGGCGACCAGTAAGGTTGATCGTTCTTCCTTACGCAGATGCAAGGCCAATTTAGCAGTGGCGGTGGTTTTTCCGGTTCCTTGCAACCCTGCCATCAGCACGACCGTGGGTGCCGTCTTCGCTTGCGCTAAAGGCGAATTGGTTTCGCCCATTACCTCTACCAACTGGTCATGCACAATCTTGATGAACTGTTGGTCGGGCCTAACGCCGCTCACAACTTCAGCCCCAAGGGCGGCGATGCGCACTTCTTCGACAAAGGCTTTCACAACATCAAAGTTGACATCTGCCTCTAGCAGCGCGCGACGAACCTCCCGCAGCGCGTCTTGAATATTGCTTTCCGAGATTTTGTCTTGGCCCCGCAGTTTTTTCCATGCTGATTCGAGGCGTTCTGAAAGTGCGTCAAACATAGGGCGTTAGTGAATGGCGTTGAATCGAAGCAGCGCAAACCCTGCTGTACCAGCGTAACGTATTGACGGGCCTAAGGGTTGCACTGCGGGTTGGCTCAGGCGGCAAATTGACGTTGCCATAGGCTATCTGGGAGAGGCTCTGGGCACCCTATCGCTAAAGGATCTTTTGTATTCCTCACCCATGACTCATTCTAATGGCAATGACGAACCGTCGATTGATACAATCCGGGCCCAAATTGCCAATATTGAACCCATTGCAGAACAAAGACATGCTCCTGCGCTGGCTGCTTTATATGTGCGCCTTGCCTTTGCCTATCAGGCCCAAATCGAGGAGGGAAGGTGCTTTGACCTTGCAGCAGCTCGTCAGCAGACGGTCGATTGTTTTCATCGGGCGATCGCATTACAAACCCAAACGCACCAAGACACGGATCGGGTTCACACCCTTAACCACTTTGGTACCTTTTATCAGCGGCAGGGGCTACTCGACGAAGCATTAAGAACCCATCAGCAAGCGCTTAACTTAGCCCACAGTGGCGCCAACAGTTTAGAGGCAGCGGCCTCTCAAGTAGAACTTGGCCGTGTTTTGACATTAATGGGGCAGTTTCCTAAAGCACTGCGTTACCAACAACTGGCCTTAAAAACAGCCCAATTTTTAGGAGATCTACCGCTAGAGGCTTCGATATTGGGTCACATTGGCGACCTTTATACCAATTTAGGTCAATATTCTCAGGCCATTGCGTCCCATCAACAGGAGCTTCTGCTCACCCGACAACAGGACAATCGCGATGCAGAAATGGCTGCTTTGCGGAGTTTAGATACTCTCTACGAAGTTCTAGAGCAACGGACTCCCACACGAGAACGCTTTGCGCAAACGCTGGAGCTGTCTCAACATCGCGCTTTATCCCGTACCGCACTCCTGGCCAATCTAGGCTGCTTACATCCACCAGAGGAAGCTCTCGCATTACTTGTTCAAGCACGAGATGGGGCACGAAAAATGGGCCATGGCTGGCGTGAGGCAGCCCTTTCAGTTCACTTAGGAATCACTTATGTCGCCTTAGACCAACCCACTCCTGCAGCCACGGAAGGCCAAGTTGCTTTAGCAATCGCCCATCGCATGGGTGCACGACAAATTGAAACTGCGGCACAGGTGTTGCTGGGGGTTGTGGCAACCTTGCAACAACAGTACTGGCAGGCCATTCGCTACGCTCACTTGGCCCGAGCCAGCGCCAAGAGCATTGGCGATCGCCTGCGAGAAGGATATGCCCTCATGAATTTAGGCACCGCGCTAAGTGCCATTGGCCAGCCCCAACTGGCGACAAATGCCTTTCACCAAGCCTCAGATATTGCGCAGCAATTGAGTCTGTCGCCTCAAGCACTCCTACCGCTCATCCCAGGGGGCAAAACCGACTTAACCAGCCCTGAATCTCGACCCATGCTCTCCGCAAAGCAACCTGCCGCGTCTATGCCCCCAACCGATGAGGAGCGCTCCCTTGCGGCCTTAAACTGGGCGAAACAAAGCAGCGTTCACCTGCGCACGGTTGAGATTTTAACGACCTTAGCGCGTGAGGCGCTCCAAGCCCACCACTACTCCCAGGCCATCGTCTATGCAGAATACGCCCTGGAAATTGCTCAGCCGATGAACCATCCTTTGCGGGAGTATCAACTGCTCGCAATCTTGGGGGATATCTATTGTGCCCTCGAACAAACCGAGCAAGAAATCAACTACTACCAGCAATGTTTGGCGATCGCCCAGCAGGTTCGCGAAACCAAACTTGAAGCTGCAACTTGGCAGTATCTAGGGTTTGTCTATATGCGGGCCAACAATACCTCGCAAGCACTCCGTTGCTTCCAAGAAGCCCACATTTTATTTAAAAAGCTAGGACTCACGGATGAAGCAGATCTGCTGCGCCAGAAAATTGATATCCTACGTCGCAAGCTTCAACCCGACGATTTTGACCAGTAGGTCACTTCCCAAGGTGATGGTGCCACCTTCGCTTGCGCCAAAACGGCATCATAGTAATGAATCAGTTGTTGCGTTGCTGCCGACCAGCTCCAGCGTTCTGCTTCAGCACGCGCATTGCGACGTAGTGTTTCACGCTCCTCAGGACGGCTCAACAAACGCTGGGTTGCAACAATAGCACCCCGTTCATCTTGCGGATCGAATAAGTATCCGTTCACCCCGTCCTGCACAATATCCGGAATGCCGCCAGAATTCGCTGCCACCACCGGACACCCTGCAGCCATTGCCTCCAGGAGCACCAATCCCAGTGTCTCCGTCCGAGAAGGAAAAATGAAGGCATCAGCACTAGCAAAAGCGGCACCCAATGTCGTACCGCTCATATAACCTGCAAAATAGGTGGGAGTTCCCGCAAAATGCTGCTCAAGTTCCGCACGATGAGGGCCATCGCCCACCAATGCCAAACGAGCGTTGGGAATGGTTTCTAAAATAGGCTTAATTTCGTGAATTGCTTTTTCTGCCGAGAGACGGCCCACATAGAGTAAAAGCGGATCGTCTGGACATCCCTGGCTGAGCTGAGACCGCATTTGTGGCGTTGCTCGATTGGGTTGAAACGTTTCCACATCAACACCTCGCTGCCAGAGCGCCAGACGATGAATGCCATGCTGTGCCAACTCGCCAACCATCGCGTTAGACGTACACAAATTGAGGTGGGCTTGGTTATGCACCAGCTTGAGCAACTCCCAAAGCAACCCTTCTAGGGCTCCTAGCTTGTAGTACTGAAGATACTGCGGCAGATGGGTATGGTAAGACGCCACTAAGGGAATATTGCGCCACTTGCTGTACATCACACCCGATAAACCCAATACCGCAGGGTTTGCCACATGGATGAGATCCGGACGAAACCGATCTAACGCTTGTGCAATTGAAGGTCGTGGCAGCGCCATCTTCAATTCTGGATACAGCGGGAGAGGAAACCCCGACACCCCATGTACAGCTGCCCCCTTATACTCCGACGGTGCTCCCTCAGGACACACCACTAATACCTGATGCCCCTCCCGCTGGAGATGGGTGACGGTATGACACAAACGCGTGACAATACCATCGATTTTGGGCAAAAAGGTCTCGGTAAAAAGGGCAATTCGCATAGATACACAAGTTGACAGCACATTATAAGCATACAAATTAAAAGCAGCTTGCCAAGGCAAGCTGCTTACGTCAAGTGCGTTTACTTACGCCAAGACACTGTAGGCAGAATCTGATTCGCATCCACTCTGTCTTTGTACTTCATCGCGAAGTTGAGTAGGGAGTCGAGCAGCGAATCGGAGAGGTAGTGAGGCTGCAACCCAAGATCTAATAGATTCGTGTTTTTGGCGTTGAAGTAGTGTTCTTCTTTTTCCACCCGTGGATTGTCGATGTGGTTGACTTCAACATTCATATCCATCGCGTTTCCGGCCTTCTTCACCATCATGGCAAGGTCGCCAACACTAAACATTTCGGTGAATTGGTTGAACACACGAAACTCTCCCGGTTGGGCTGGAGTGGCGATCGCCAATTCCACACAGCGCACCGTATCACGAATATCGAGGAAGGCACGGGTTTGCCCCCCAGAGCCATAAACCGTTAAAGGATGACCCACTGCGGCTTGAATACAGAAGCGATTGAGTGCTGTACCAAACACGCCATCGTAGTCCAGGCGATTAATCAACAGCTCATCCATCGCCGTTTCATCTGTGATCACCCCATACACCACCCCTTGGTTTAAGTCGGTCGCACGTAGGCCCCAGACCCGACAAGCAAAGGTAATGTTATGGCTATCGTGAACCTTGCTCAGGTGATAGAACGAGCCAGGCTGCTTCGGATAGGGCAAGGTATCCTTGCGGCCATTGTGCTCAATCGTGATATAGCCCTCTTCAATATCGATATTGGGCGTTCCATACTCGCCCATCGTGCCCAATTTCACGAGATGACAATCTGGGAAATCTTGGTGAATCGCATACAGCAGATTCAACGTTCCTATCACATTGTTTGTTTGAGTCAGGACTGCATGCTCTCGATCAATCATGGAGAAGGGGGCAGAGCGTTGTTCGCCAAAGTGAACCACTGCTTGCGGTTCAAATTGATGCATAACACGGCTCAAAAAAGAATAGTCTGTAATGTCCCCGATGAAGAGATCGAGGGACTTACCTGTTAAGTCTTTCCACCGCTGAACCCGCTGTTGGATCGGAGCAATGGGCGTTAGGGTATCGACGCAAAGCGTATTGTCCCAGTGTCGTCGAACTAAGCTATCTAAGATACCAACTTCATAGCCTCGATTCGACAAATACAGGGCCGTTGCCCAACCGCAGTAGCCATCACCGCCAATTACGAGGACTTTCATGTTGCCACTTCTTGAATAAGTGTGTTTTATAGGCATTGCAGCCTTTTACTCAAAGTACCAGGATTGGGGTCAGTTGACATCCTCGCAGAAAGGGGATTTTTTAGATTTGAACTTCATCCGCAAAGCTAGTGCGACGCGTGAATCGAAATGGCCCTGCAATAGACCCCCAAACCCGCTCATCTGTTACCGGATCGCGTCCACGATCAATACTTGTCAGCATCTCTGGGCTGATTTCAAATTCATTGTCTAGATAGGTGTCTTGGCCTTTCCAGTTCACTTTACAGCCTTTGCCAGGTTGAATTCGTCCCACAAAACTCTGGCCTGTCCAATCGACCCACATGCTGCATCCAGGCATTTCTACAATGTCGGTCGGTGCAATTTTTTGCAGCATTTCAGGATTGCGTGCTGCCCCAAAAAATCGCTCTCCTTCGTTTAAGGAATGGTTATGGAGGAGAATCCTTCCTTCCACTTCTAAAAATTCCAGCATCCGCAGCCGATAAGGCTGGTTAAGCGCAAAGTCGTAGGCTTGCTCTAGGAATAAACTAGCGCCTGGCAAAAACCCTGTCGGCATAGGGCGCATGCAAACCCGGATATGTGCAAAAAAAGGTGGATTGTCGATGGCTTGTGCTTGGTTGCAAAAGTCGCCTGCCATCCAGCGAACTAGGGTGCGAATATCAGTGGCGTGAGTCATGGTCAAAGGGTTGGAGTTCTCTGAAACGACTAAACGAACCAATTGCCGAGCAATTTCGTTTGGCCTTCATTCTACGTCGTAACGGTATGCACCTTTGCCACCCAGGTTCATCCTGAAATATCAGTTAAGATTAGGGGCTATTTCGGTTATCCGTACTTTTGCTGCATTTAGGTAAGCCATTGCTTGACAAAATCGGCAATTCTCGATTGTCCCAACTAGGAGGCAACGGGGCTAGACCGCTATACTCCTAATTAGGGAAGTTTGAACGAATGGGTAGTCGCGGATATGTCATCCTTTGCAGCCTCGAACGCACGGGCCGAAATGAGCGAGTTGCGCCGTCTGCGCACGCTCTTGCCGCCGGAACTCCAAAGCTGGGTGACGGTGGAAGCCAGTACGGCGAGTAATCCGCCGCTGATTACCTGCGAGGAAATTGGCCGCGACCAAGTGGAGGTGCAAATTAACCTCGCCCGCTGGGAACAGCTTGCCAAGGATCAACGCAACCTTTTGTTCTGGCATGAGGTGGCCCGCATCCAAAACGACACCATTCCGAAGGATGGATGGGAAATGGCAGCCCTCGCCATTGGTTTAGGCGGTGCGGTGGGCGAGCTATGGGTTCAAGATGGGATACTTTTATTGCTCGCAATGGGTCTATGTGGGTTCTCTGGTTGGCGCTTGTATCAACGCAACAACAATCAACAGTCTTTAGAACATGCAACGGCCGCCGACGAAAAGGCGATCGCCTTAGCCACTCGATTCGGCTACACCTTACCCAATGCTTATAAAAGCTTAGGCAGTGCCCTCAAAGCTGTGAGTGACCAAACCTCCAGCAAGCGTAAACGCAAACTCATCGAAGCACGGTTGAAAGCGCTCAAAGCCAGCGCTGCCGAAGCCAAAGCCCGCAGTCAAGCGATGCGCGGCAGCCCTCAGAACGCCTATGGGCCGTCTTATCAAGAGTAATTTTGGAGTTTAATCCAGTAGTGCGATGCGACGCAGCATCAAGGCATTGGCAACGACACTCACAGAACTAAAGGCCATCAGGGCAGCAGCAGCAGCAGGGCCTAAAAGCAGCCCAAACTTTGGCAATAAAAAACCTGCGGCTAGGGGAATGCCCACGAGGTTGTATCCTAAGGCCCAGCCTAAGTTTTGCTGAATGGTGCGAAAGGTGGCTTGGCTGAGTTTTAAGGCACCAGATACTGCTTTGAGCCGTGGTGCTTTGGTGAGGCGGCTGTGCATTAACACAATTTGCGCGGCTTCGATGGCTGCATCGGTACCAGAACTGAGGGCAATCCCTACATTCGCTTGAACCAGGGCTGGGGCATCATTGATGCCGTCTCCTACCATGCCAACCCGTCGCCCTTGGGACTGAAGCGTTTGGATAATCTCAGCTTTGGCAAGGGGCGAAACTTCGGCATAGATGTTGGCTGGGGCCAGTCCGAGTTGTTGGCCAATGGTAGCAGCC
>DATNQK010000135.1:0-10885 GCA_036704065.1 Stenomitos sp. | reverse complement strand
CAACAGCGGTTGTAATCGTTGCCATTGTTGATTGGTTAAGTCTTTGCGTGAGATTGGATTGCGTGCAACCAATGTCAATTTGTTCTTCCTATGATGTGACTAATTCCATTTTAGCTCTCAGTTTTAAAACACGCCCTAGCTTGATCAGTCCTCAGTTTCTGGCACAACATATTGGCAGCACAACAGCGCAGAAATCATAATCCTGTGGGTCGGTTCTAGCGGGAGTTTTACTTTCTCTAAACGTTACGATCGCCAAACCGCTTTAGTAGTAAAACCCTTACCGCCCACAAAGTGCAAGTTTTTGAGCTTCCATTCTCTTTATGCCTGAATCAAGTACCCATCCAGATCTCTCGGCACAGATACTTGTCCCGAGCCGCCCCCATTCATTCCCGCTGGTGTTAAGCCAAACTGCCTTACTGATCATTGATATGCAGTACGATTTCTGCCACCCCGATGGCTACTCAGGTAGTGTTTTACAGGCGGATCTCAGTGCAGCGATCGCCATTGTGCCGCGCATTCAAGCGGTCTTAGATTGGGCAAGAAGTTTCGGTCTGATGGTGGTCTATACTCGCGAAAGTCACCGTCTAGACTTATCGGACTTGTCGGATAGTAAACGCGATCGCTACATCAACGCAGGGTATCCCGTGGGCAGTTTGGGCAAAATGGGGCGCTTTTTAGTGCAAGGCGAACCTGGAACCAACATCCTTGAAGATTTGCAGCCTTTGGCAACAGAACTCGTCCTCGATAAACCGGCCCAGTCTGCATTTGTAGCCACCGATTTAGAGGCACAATTGCGCAGCCACAACATCACCCATCTCATCTTTACAGGCGTCACTACGGAATGCTGCGTCTTAGGCAGTTACCGACACGCCAGCGATCTAGGATTTTATGGCCTCTTGCTGGAAGATTGTTGTGCTGCCTTTAGTGCTCAGGAGCATCAAGCGGCCCTTGACGTGCTGACCGCTGAAGGGGGTGCCATTGGCTGGGTGAGCAAGTCGGAGGAGTTGCTGGCGATCGCCGCACCTCCACACCCCAACCTCTTCTGAAAACCTAGCCGATGTCTGTTTCACCCGACGGCTGCGCAGGTTCCCAGGCACACAGCAAAGCGCCGAAGGTCATCAACGTTGCAGCAATCACCAAAGTTTGAGTAAGCAAATCGTCCAAAAAAACAATGGCAAGGGTTGCCCCAACCAAGGGAGAAATCGCAAAGAAAGCCCCTGTGCGAGATGGCCCAATATAGCGCAATGCCATCACAAAGCAGCAATACGTTAGACCGTAGCAGAGAAACCCAGCACTACTGACCTTTGCAAACAGCAACGGAGAAGGAAAAGACTGACCGAAAAAGAGGGCGATCGCCACATTCACCAAACCCGCACCACCACTTTTAACCGCAGCAAGCTGGATCGGATTACGACTCGCAATCTGGGCCGTAAGGTTGCTATCAATGGCCCATGCCAAGCAAGTCCCCAAGATGGCCAATGCGCCCCATGAAACTTCTAGATTGATGGAATGCTGTTGAGAGATCAAAATACCGCCCACCGTAATAATGGCAATGCCCAACAGAACACGCCAATGCCAGGGTTCACGAAAAATGGTCCAAGCCACTACAGCCGTAAACACACTCTCGAAGTTCAACAGCAATGAAACCACCGCGGCAGGTGTCTCGGACAATCCCGTCATCAACAACACTGGTGCAAATAACCCACCTGCACATAGAGAACCGAGCAACCATCGCCAATCCTCCTGAAGTTGGAGCGCATCATGCTTGCGATGTCTGCCATAGAAAATCCAAACGGGCGCAAGACCAATGCCTCCGCCAAGATACATCAAACCTGCCAGCATTAAAGGCTGCACATCTTCCAAGAACAACTTAGCCAACGGCGTACTCATGCCAAACAGCAGCGCAGTCGTCAGTGCAAAGCTGGTTCCGGTAACAGAAAAATTTGGCTTAATTAAATTCAATGCTTGTTCCGTACTACAGCGTTAACCAGGAGAACCTTCAAAGCGAGAATACAACTTTACACGCCATAGCCATACCAACCATAGGGTGCTTCGGGAGTCGCAGCCTCAAACTTCTTCATCAAGCCTGCCATCTCAAAAATGTGAATTTGACGAATGTGATGAGCAGGAGTCCAAAAGAAGACTGCTGTAAACGACCAGGCTTGCTTAAACCAAGACATGAGGGCTAACAGCAAGCTCCTATCCAGATCCATTTCTAAGCAAGATGGCCTAACCCAGAAGGTCACACCGGCCTGATAGTCTTGGGCATCAGAACAGAACAACTTGTGTTGGCTTAAGGTATTCAGCGGATACATGAGTGGGTTGATGTAAACGCACCCTAAACAGCAGGACTCTTGTAAATCCAGAACTGTAAACGTAAAAGCAATGCCCTGTTGGTGTTCTTCTGCATGTTTTGCGAGCTCTACTGCATTCTCCGCCACAGTAAAATCGTCGGCAGGCCAAGTGCTTTGGCTCCAAGCTCGAAGTAAAGTACGGCTATCTATCAGGGCAGCAAAGTCAAGGGATGCATCTGTAGCTTGGAGTGGACGTAGGCAAAAGTGTTCGGTGACAAGGGACTCAGGAACAGCAGCATGGGCTGGATAAAACAACATAGCCATTAGAACGGCAGTACCAGAAAAGAGACCTCAATGCCACCGTAAAAGGTTTCTAAGGTTTGCTTGCCTTCAGCATTCACAGCCGTTCCTTGCCCTGAAAAAATGCGCGAGACGCGAAACCGATGATAGTTACCCAGCAAGCGAGATAGGGGCATGTAGTGAGTATCTTGATCCTTAAAAAGCGCACTATCGAGTTCCGGTAAGCTATACCAGGGACATTTCATCAATTCGTGGTGCGCGTTGTGGTAGCCAAAGTTGAGCAGTAGCAAGTTGAGCCACGGATAACGCTGCGATACTAAATTCGAAAAGGTATTGGCTTGCTCATGGGCGCGATCGCGTTTTGGCAGCGGCGTACCAATCGGGAACACCTCATAGGTATGCTGAAACGCATCCACAAAGCGCAACACCGTCAACATACCCATATAGGCCAAACCATACAAGGCCAATGCCTTGAGTGAATAATAGCCCAACAGTGCAAACAAGCTACCGCGCACTATCAACATGAACGCCGCCCGCAACCGTGCATCGCGACGTTCGGGGTGCCAGAACGGGGCTGTCATCATCCGCCATCGCACTAAAAAAGCCAAGGCAGGAATGTATAACCACTCCAAACCCAACACAACCTTGCGTAAAAGTGCAGGCATGGCGTTGAGAAACGCGGGTAAGTCAAATCGGCAAAAATCAACTCGATCAACATGATGGGCAATATGCAGCCGACTCAACTCATCAAAGTTGCAATAGCATCCACCATTGAGCCAGAGCACAACATTACCACCCACCGCATTCCAGAGCCGCTGCTGAAAGATGGTGCCATGCATAAACTCATGGGCTAGATACGCCGACAGCACAAGGCTATGGGTTAACACCAACACTCCAAGGGCATTTAAGCCCAGATTTGTTGCCAAGAGCAGGGCGATTCCTCCCGTATAGCCAGCGAGGGTATAGGCCATTGCTGCCACATTCCAAAACGGCTTGCGCTGGCGGAGAAAGTGGTGGGTATCGAGGGGAACCGTTGCGACAGATACAGTCATAATTCGAGATCTGAACAGTTGCGTTGCAGGGGTACAAAGGCGATCGCCATCAATGAAGGACAGCGCTAAGGCTGTCGTTATGGCGCATGGCGTGGATAATGTTGCGCTTCACCTGAATAAACTCGGCACTCAGCTTAATGTCTAAGTCGCGATGTGAACCAAAGGGCATGGTAAACTCATGGGTCACTTCGCCCGGATGAGCACGCATCACGTAAATACGTTGCGACAAAAATACAGCTTCTTCTAAATCATGGGTAATCATCAAAATTGTGGTTTGGGTTTGCTCCCATAGCTCAAGCAAAAATTGCTGCATTTGCTCCTTGGTCTGAGCATCCAAGGCCCCAAACGGTTCATCCATCAACAATACTTCCGGCTCGTTCGCAAGGGCACGGGCGATCGCCACCCGTTGCTTCATCCCACCCGAGAGTTGCTTAGGATAAGCCTTCGCAAACTGAGACAAGCCCACGACTTCTAGGTAGTAAGACACCCGCTCCTTAATTTGCGCCTTGGACAATCGGCGGAGCTTAAGACCAAAGGCAATATTATCGGCAACCGTAAGCCAGGGATAAAGCGTATAGCCTTGAAACACCATCCCCCGATCTGCACCTGGCCCTGCAACCAAATGCCCCTTAACCAACACTTGCCCAGAACAAGGTTGCATCAGCCCAGCCACAATATTGAGCAACGTTGACTTACCACATCCAGAGGAACCGACAATACACACCATCTCGCTCTGCTCAAGATGGAAATTGATATTTTGGAGGGCAACAACCGAGCGATGCTTTTGGCGAAATGACTTAGAAACATCCTGCACCTGAAGCATTGGCTTCTCAACGTGCCGAACAGCCCTATCTTCCACCTTTACTGCATTGAGAACCATGTCAGGTTAACCCCAATTGACTGCGACTGAGCCAGATGCCGCCACTGTGTCCAGAATTCACTCTGATTCGCTACCAGCACCCACCTGAAACCTAACCGTATTAAATCGCACCCAAAGGATTGGAATTGTGGTCACCACTACGATTCGATAATTCCTAATGGCGCGCTTGATCGGCCCAGGGTGTCAGGGCACGAGAAACACCTTTCAAGCTGTAATCAATGACTAGACCGATAACACCAATGGTGGCAATGCAAAAGAGCACCTTATCCGTCTGCAAAAAGCGCTGTGCCTGAACAATCCTGAAGCCCAAACCATTCTGCGCTGCCACTAATTCTGCAATCACCAAATAAGTCCATGCACCAGAAATATTCACCCTCAGGGTATCTAAAATGCTGGGAAATGTGGCAGGAATAATCACTTTAGAAAGCACTTCCCAGCGACTTGCCCCTAGGGTATAAGCCACGTTGATCATCTCGTTAGGGATAAACTTCACGGCATCAGCAACCATGATGGCGTTGTAGAGCACCACCCCTAGAAAAATAATCAAAACCTTAGATTCTTCTCCAAGCCCCACCCAAATCACAATCAGCGGCACAAAACCCGTCACCGGCATATAGCGCACTGTCCCGACAAGGGGTGTAAAAAGATTCTCCATGCTGGTAAAAGTGCCCATCGCAATACCCATCGGCACCCCAATCACAGCAGCCAGCAGAAATCCCCCTGCCACCCGTCCACAACTGGTTAGGGTATCGTCAATTAGGTCTCCAGACTGGAACATGTCAATTCCCGCCTGCAACACAGCCGCGGGTGTCGGCAAGAATAAGGGCGGAACTAAACCTGCATAGCTAATGATGCTCCAGATGATCAGGGGAACCACTAAAGCCAGCAGAATGATCAACGCCGAGAGCCAATGGGGAAAATCTTGGCGAATCCCCCAAAACACAGACGGCTTTAAATAGCGGCGCGGTTGAGACGGTTGTGTAACCTCAAACGACGATTGAGTCACTCTGCATTCCTCCATATACGAACCCCAAAATAGTCAATCATCAGCGATGGCTCAGGATTCTTTCTGACTTTTAAGTCGGAAAGCAAAGGACAAACCGTATTCAAACGCACATTTCCTCACTCTCGAAATTGATTTAACTGAACGTGATCGTTACGATGAGTCTTGGTAATGGCAAAGTTTGCGCCAAAGTTTGCTGCAATTCGCTTCTTGGTTGGGGTTTTGACAATCCCTGTCTGGGCAATCGGCTGTACCCAACAACCTGCGCCCAACAGTTCCTCCTCTGCCACTGCACCGTTAGTCTCGGGGAATAATCCTTGGCCAGGGTATGCAGGGCATTATGTGGCCCTCAAGCAAGATCTGTTTGGCAAAGAAGGCGTCACGGTTAAAGAAGCTTATTTTCAGAGCGCGACAGAAACAATCACTGCATTTTTAGCCCATAAAACCGATGTCTCTTGGGTCACCTCGGGCGATGCCATTCAAATTATCGAGAAAGAACCCTCTGCCAAAATTATTTACTTGGTTGATTATTCCAACGGTTCTGATGGCATCTTAGGACGCAATATCACCTCGCCTGCCGATCTGAAGGGTAAAACGGTAGGCCGAGAAAATCTGCTCTTTGAAAATGTATTGCTGCGTGCCTATTTAGCCAAAGGGAAACTCACCGAAAAGGACATTGTGATTAAAGATATGACCGCAGCAGATGCCGCAACGGCGTTCGCTTCCAAAAAGGTCGATGCAGCCGTCTCCTACGAACCGTGGTTGACCAAAGCTGCTCGCCAAGGCAATGGCAAAGTTATTTTTAGCACTAAAGGTACTAACCTGATTGCCGACGTAATTTTGGCCCACAAGGATACGATTGAAAATCGCAGACCAGCGCTTTTGTCTTACATCCGCGCTATCGATAAAGGCGTCAAGCTCGTTAATGCAAACGATCCAGAAGCATTAAAAATTACGGCTGATAAATTGGGCGTGAAGGTTGACGAGGTGAAGGAGCAACTATCGGGGGTCAAGATTTTTGACTTAAAGAGCAACCAGACCATCGGGTTTAACTTAAAAAACCCGAATAACATGATGAAAAATTTAGAGCTCACCGTTAATACTGCCGTGGCCACAAAAGTAATACCCAAGCCAATTGCCACTCAAGCACTTTACGACGATTCTCTGGTGAATTCGTTAAAGTAACGAGCATCCTAGGGCGGTTAGGCGGCAGATTTTAGCTCACCCGCCTTCACCGCAACGGACTGCGTACGACTTCCTCGTCTAACCGTCAGATCTAACATCTGACCCACTTGGGTACTTTCCACAACGGCCTGAAATTGATTGGCCGTAGAAATCGGCGTACCGTTGACAGCTACGATGACATCCCCTAAACGCATTCCGGCACTGGCGGCGGGTGTATTGGCCAAAACCTTAATCACTAATACGCCATTCACCTCTGGCAGCGATAGAGGCGAATTGGGGTCTGAGTTATTTTCCTGCGCTAATTTAGGGGTCAGGGTGGTCATTTGCACACCAATGTAGGGATGCAAAATCCGTTCCCCACGCACGAGTTTATCTTTGAGTTCTTTGGCTTTATTGATGGGAATGGCAAACCCAATCCCCATGGCATCGGCACGAATAGCGGTATTAATGCCAATCACTTCACCTTGAGCATTGAGCAACGGCCCACCTGAGTTACCAGGATTAATGGCTGCATCGGTTTGGATGAAGTCTAGGCGCTTATTAGGAATCCCAACTTCGGCACTGGGTCGATGCAGGGTGCTGATAATCCCAAGGGTAACCGTGTTGTCTAAACCGACTGGGTTACCGACGGCGATCGCCCAATCGCCCACTTGGGTCTCATTGGAATCCCCTAAGGTCGCAACGGGCAGTTTTCCTTGCACGCCCCGCAGCTTCACCACCGCCAAATCAGAGACTTCATCGACCCCTTGCACTGTTCCTTCAAAGGTGCGGCCATCTTTAAGGGTGACTGAAACTGTATCGGCATCGTTCACCACATGGGCATTGGTCAAAATAATCCCGTCGCCATCAATAATGAACCCCGAACCTTGACCCCGCAACCGATCCTCACGGGGAACAGGGGCATACCCCTCGCCAAAAAAGTCCCGAAACAGCGGATCACTAAATAGCGGATCGGCAGGACGACGAATGATGGTTCGCTCGGTATCGATGCGGACAATCGTATTGCCCACCTTCTGCACAGCAGCAGCGACAAAACTATGGCCATCCGACACAACAGCTCGCGTTGCTTTGCTTGTGCTGGCACTAACAGTATCGGCTACAGCACTGGAAACCATCGGCTCAGCTTGAACGGCCTGAGGCCATAGCAGCGCTAAACACAACCCCAGACTGATCCCCCAACGCATCCCCAAACGAACTAGGGAGCGCAACCGCCGCGCGAGGGAAAAGGACGTTGCTGCGTGCAAAACCGATGAAAACAAACAATGCCGAGCCATAGCTGCCAATGTAATAAACAAACGTCAAAACTCGTTAACGAGTCTGAAGACAGACCCATTACTACACTGAATTCCTTATAGTTTAATCACTGTTGCCAGCAGCGGGTATAGACAGAGGTCAAATTCTTTCCCTAAGACGGCGTTACAATGGGGATGCTCAAGTATTTGTGCATTGCAGCGTTGGAAACGATTTACTTTGTTTCTGGCTTTGCAATACACTGCTTCACCCTAATTTATTGATTTCTGAACTTAGTTATGGCCCCTGATGTAACGACGTCCGACACATCCTTAAAATACGGCGAACGGCTCATTGCAGAGGGTCAGCTCATTACATTTCCCAACCCTCGGGTGGGCCGACGCTATGAGATTCGCATTAGTTTGCCGGAATTTACATGCAAGTGCCCCTTTTCTGGCTATCCAGACTTTGCCACCATTGAAGTGGCCTACATCCCTGACCAACGGGTTGTGGAACTCAAGGCACTGAAGCTGTATATCAACAGCTACCGCGATCGCTACATTTCCCATGAAGAATCGGTCAACCAAATTTTGGACGACTTAATTGCCGCCTGCGATCCCTTAGAAATCACTGTAAAAGGCGATTTCACACCTCGGGGTAACGTTCACACGGTGATTGAAACCAAGCATATTAAAGCGTTACCGTCGCTCTAACGGGGCATTGGTAATAGCGGTTCAGCATCGGCTTTTTTAGAGGTGCTAGCGGTAGACTTGATGCTTTTTTCGAGGGCAGCAATCTGCCGCTCTGCCGCAGCCAGCTTCACTTTCAGGCTAGAGTTTTCAGCAGAGAGGGCTGTACTTTGGGTCTGTACTGTTTTCAACTGGTTTTCTAAAGCAATACCTTGCTTTATAGCTTCTGCCAATTGTTTTTTCGCAGTATCAAAGTTCTTCTGTAGCTTGCTTTTGGCCGTTAATGTCGTTGCAGTTTGCTCTCGTAAAATTTTAGTTTGCTGTGTGGCCTGAGCCAGGTCATTACGCACCCGTGCCAATTCCCGTTCGGTTTGCTGCATTTGATTGATTTGCCAAATTGCTACACCCGAAAATACGCCCACTACCACAAAAAATAGCAGTAATATCCAAAGCTGGTTGCGCTGTACCACTACAGTTTCTATCCTTCGTTTACCTTGTTTGAGACTCGTCTAGAGATGAGATACGCGACAAGTCTGCGTGAATTTAACTGTATAACATTCGCTTCCCTAATCTTTCGGATCGATGGGTTTAAAGTCTAAGTCCTTCTGCTGACCAGAAGGTACGCTTACTCCGGCCAGACAGCACAAGGTTGCGGCATACCTCATTGTTGAGCCGCACGCATCAATAAGCGGTGGGCACTGCGTTCGGGTTCGCCCTCGGCAGGACGGCGTTGAATATATTGACCATCCGGTTGTAAGTCCCACGCATGGCGGTTATCAGCAAGATAGAGGTCGAGCAATTCTTTGAGTTGCATGGTTAATGCAGGGTCTTCAACAGGCACCACTGCCTCAACGCGGCGATCTAAGTTGCGTGGACGCCAATCGGCGCTTCCCAAAAAGACCTTAGGACGACCGTTGTTATGGAAGTAAAAGATCCGCTCATGCTCTAAAAAGCGACCAATGATGCTGATAACGCGAATATTATCGCTGACCCCTTTAATGCTGGGCTTCAGCGCACAATTACCACGCACAATAATATCGATTTGCACCCCCGCTTGAGACGCTGCATACAAGGCTGCAATCAGATCGGTGTCTAACAGGGAATTCATTTTTATAATTACCCTGCCTTTCTTGCCGCGCCGTTGTAGTTCTGCCTCGCGCTGAATGAACTCAATCATGCGATCGCGCAAATTCACCGGAGCCACCAACAGCTTGCGATAGGACAACTGACGCGAATAGCCCGTCAAGTAGTTGAACAGATCCGTCAAATCGGCTCCCAGATCTTCACGGCAGCTTAACAGCCCCAAATCCGTATAAAGCCGAGCCGTTTTAGGGTTATAGTTGCCCGTGCCAATGTGGACATAGCGTCGCAGTTGTTGACCATCACGGCGAACCACCAACACCACCTTGGTATGGGTCTTCAGACCCACGAGGCCGTACACCACATGAACGCCAACTTTCTCTAATTTTCGTGCCCAGAGAATATTATTTTCTTCATCGAATCGGGCTTTCAGCTCCACCAGAGCCACCACTTGCTTCCCGTTTTCTGCCGCTGCAATCAAACTATTCACAATCGGCGAGTCGGCAAATTTCGCATCCCCAGACGTGCGGTATAGGGTCATCTTGATGGTCAAAACATTGGGGTCGTAAGCCGCCTCTGCCACAAACCGCTGTACCGTAGCTGAAAACGACTCGTAAGGATGATGCAGCAACACATCGCCAGCCCGAATAATCGAGAAAATATCGGACTGTTCATCGTCTAAACGATGGGAATCCTCTTCGAGGAACGTTAAAGGCTTTAATTTCTTAAGACGGGGCGGAACCACGGGCGTCCAAGCCGGATCCTTGAGATCGGGGAATGGTAAGCTACTGAGTGCAAATAAGTCGGCGAGACTTAGCAGGCCTTCTACGGCATACACATCCTGATCCACCAAGTCCATTTCTTCCATCAATGTGGCCAGCAAGTCGGAGGGGATGCCCACTTGCACCTCTAACCGCATCGCGGAGCCAAACCGCCGCTTGCGCAGTTCTTGCTCAATCGCCAACAGGAGATCGTCTGCCTCATCCTCTTCAATCGCAAAATCGGCATTGCGAGTAATGCGAAAGGGATAAGAGGTTTGAATTTCCATGCCTGGGAAGAGCTTGCTTAGGTTGTGGGTAATCACCTGTTCTAAGGGCACACCCCACCAGCGCAAAACCCCATTTTCGGTTTTGGGAATGGGAAGGGATACAAATCGAGGCAAGCGATCCGGT
>DATNQK010000134.1:0-1547 GCA_036704065.1 Stenomitos sp. | reverse complement strand
GTCTTATGTCCGCAGTGTTCTCGAACTCGGTGTTGGCCCTTCTGCGGCTACATTTATGCCCAACCAACCCATTTCGCGGGCAACGTTTGCCCGTTGGTTAGTTGCGGTAAACAATCGGATTTATCGCGATCGCCCTGCTCGGCAAATTCGCATCGCCACAACCAGCACTGCCGCCTTTGCAGATGTCCCAACCACCCATCCCGATTTCGGGTCCATTCAAGGCTTGGCGGAGGCGGGTTATATTCCCAGTTCTTTATCAGGCGACGCAACACAAACTCGCTTTCGACCCGCTAGCCCCCTGACGAGAGAAACCCTACTGTTGTGGAAAGTTCCGATTGATCGGCAACAAAGTTTACCGACGGTTTCTAGCACACGGGTGACGCAATTG
This sequence comes from Stenomitos sp., assembly GCA_036704065.1. Lineage (GTDB taxonomy): Bacteria > Cyanobacteriota > Cyanobacteriia > Thermosynechococcales > Thermosynechococcaceae > JAAURS01. The sequence goes on along the minus strand of DATNQK010000134.1, from coordinate 1,159 downwards.
TGGGGATTTAAAGATGCCAATCGTATTGCCCCAACTGCACTATCGGCTGTGGCTGCCGATGCCCAAAATGGCGATCTATCGAATATTCGACGGGTGCTCGGGTCTACGCTCCTGTTTCAACCTCAAAAGCCTGTGACTCAGGCAGAAGCCGCTGCTGCACTGTGGTTTATTGGCACTGAGGGGGAAAGCCTATCAGTCCCTGACTTATTAAGAGCTGAGCAACAAGAGAAAGCCGCAGACACACCATCTACTGCATCACCATCCGCCGCACCCGCTACGGCGCAGCCCTCGCGTACCCCTACTGCTTCTCCTAGCAGTTCGCCTACAGCTCCTTCACCTTAACCCTGCTGCCGCTTACCTACGCAGGCATAGCAACACTAAAACAGCGTGTTAGCAGCTATATTCCCATGATTGAGCGGTGTGCTAGTGGGTTTGGCAGTATTCCAACTCATTAGGAGAAGCAACGCAATCGTTACGGCGATCGCATGGGTCAGTAATGTTCCTTGCTTGAGCACTGTCATCATGTCTGCCTCCTCCACCGAACCAACTGCTTTGGCAACCTTCGTCTCTATGGGTACAATAAATCGCCTGAACAACCAGAAATGTGACGGAGTAACCCTTTCAATGGTGACCTGCATCACTTTGACAGAGGCTTGCACCGCCAAGTGTGCTGGGGCAAAGCAATGAGCAGGTTATAAATTTTTATGTCAAAGTCCCCTCAGTCGCGTATTGCGGAGGTTGGTCGTTACGGAGAAGCATTGGTTGCCCAGTGGCTACAACAGCAAGGTTGGAAAATTCTAGCCCAACGGTGGACAAGCCGATGGGGTGAAATTGATATTGTGGCCCTCAACACTGCTGACCGTCATCTCTGTGTCGCTTTCGTTGAAGTCAAAACCCGTAGTCGAGGCAGTTGGGATAAAAATGGTCTTGATGCCATTACCACTGCCAAACAGACCAAGTTGTGGAAAACGGCTCAATTCTTTTTATCTCAGCATCCAGAGCTTGCCGATGCCACCTGTCAATTTGATGTGGCCCTTGTGGAGGTCAAACCTAAGGCTGAACATAAAACTGCTGTTTCCTCGCTCCCGATCACTTTAGGCGAGGCCGTGATCGTGGACAATTATGCGCTCACTTTACAGACCTATCTAGAAGCGGCATT
>DATNQK010000133.1:0-4954 GCA_036704065.1 Stenomitos sp. | reverse complement strand
AAGCCCGCGCAAATGAGCCAGGTCATGGTAATTTATATCCAGCAAATAAAAATTAGTAAGCAGCTTTACCCTTCAGGCGATCGCAGCGTCTTTTTGCATCGAACCGCTTCGCTCCAGCCGCTGTACAGCGCAAGCATAGAGTACAACAGGCCGGAAAAATTTGCACCAGAATTATGCATCTATTAATTGTCCGTCACGCTGAATCTGTAGGTAATCGTGAATACCGAATTCAAGGTCGCTACGATTACCCATTGTCAGAACAAGGTGTGGAGCAAGCCCATGCCTTGGGTCAGTCTCTCACCGATGAATCTTGGAAACCCACCCACATCTATACCAGTCCCTTACAGCGTGCGGTTCACACGACGGCTATTTTAAGAGACTACTGGGCCACCCGCGATACAGTGGTCACGCCAATCTCTAATCCTAATTTGCAAGAAATCAAAAATGGTGTGTTGGAAGGCTTAACCTGGCCCGAAGCTCAACTTCAGCATCCCCAACTGTGTGAAACCCTGACGAATGCTTCGAGCTGGGTGCCAATTCCAGGTGCTGAAAGCCTGAAGGCGATTCGAGATCGCGCCCAGTTGGTCGTGCAGTCTTGGTTGATGGAGCATCACAACGAGGATAAGCTTTGGGTGGTTAGCCACGGCGGCTTTATGCAGTACCTGCTGGCAGCCCTGTTAGGGAGTGATCGCGTTTGGGGAATATCCATGCCCCCCACGGCCACCTTCGAATTTGAACTGGATCTGTCTCAGTGGGACATTACCGATCAACAGAATCCCTTCAATCCTTTGCTATGGAAAATTAAACGTTTTAACGACACCCAGCACTTAACCCCAATTGATCTAGAGCAAGATTACTACCCTGGGGACTGCCTCGTACAATAGGGTTTGGCGTAGTTTGGCAGGGGAGTCAGCCTCATGGGTGTCTGTTCGCCGTCAGTGGCAACTTGATAATCCCTTGCTCAGAGGACTATCCATCTTGTCTGGCCGACCCCGCTTGTAAACTGTCTTTCGTTAAGTTTCCTGTTCTGTGGTGCTCATTCTTTCCTACCACCAATATCAATCTCTACAGAAGCATGGGGAGAAAACCTATCCTGAAGAGTGCTGTGGCCTATTGCTGGGTACCCAGACATCCGTGTCTGATGCAGAGACAATTGAAGCACAGAAAGTCGTGCAGGCGGTGTATCCGACCCTCAATGTATGGGACTCTGCAACCACTGTTTCCCCAGAGAGCCCTGCCACGAGCGTCCGCAACCGATATCAAATTGCCCCTGAGGCGTTGTTTCAAGCGCAACGCTACGCCCGTACCAACGGTTGGGATATCATAGGGATCTATCATTCTCATCCGGATCAGCCTGCGGTGCCCTCCGAGTGGGACCGAGCGTGGGCGTGGCCCCAATACTCCTACGCAATCGTTGCGGTTGAGAACGGAACAGCTTGTGATCTTCAGAGCTGGACCTTAGATACACGCCATGAGTTTTTACCGGAGAGGCTTATGGTTTCTGGCTGACCTCCACCCCAAGCGATGCCAAACCTTGAAGATGACCTTGAAAATCGCTAAGCCTTGTGAAGGATCACGACCATGCTCAATCCCAACCTGGATGAAATCCAGTTAACGAAAGACGACTATGAGCGTTACTCGCGCCATTTAATTTTGCCGGAGGTCGGTCTAGAAGGGCAAAAACGACTGAAGGCCGCTAGCGTCCTGTGCATTGGTACAGGAGGGCTAGGATCTCCGTTGCTGCTCTATTTGGCTGCTGCTGGCATTGGCCGCATCGGGATTGTCGATTTCGATGTGGTTGACCACTCTAATTTGCAGCGTCAGATTATTCATGGCACCTCTTGGGTGGGTAAACCCAAAATTGAGTCGGCCAAAAACCGCATTTTGGAAATTAACCCCTACTGCCAGGTTGATTTGTACGAAACGCGTCTGAGTTCCGAAAATGCGTTATCCATTGCCGAACCTTACGACATTGTGATTGACGGTACGGATAACTTTCCGACGCGTTACTTGGTCAACGATGCCTGTGTGCTGTTGAATAAGCCGAATGTGTACGGCTCCATTTTCCGCTTTGAAGGTCAAGCCACGGTCTTTAACTACGAAGGTGGCCCCAACTACCGCGATCTTTACCCAGAACCCCCGCCTCCAGGACTGGTGCCTTCTTGTGCTGAGGGCGGTGTGCTGGGAATTCTGCCCGGTATCATTGGTGTGATTCAGGCCACGGAGGCCATTAAGATCATTTTGGGACAGGGAACCACCCTCAACGGGCGACTCCTGCTGTTCAATGCGCTTGATATGAAGTTCCGCGAGTTGAAACTACGGCCCAATCCTGAGCGCCCTGTGATTGAAAAACTGATCGATTACGAGATGTTTTGCGGTATTCCTCAAGCGAAGGCGGCAGAAGCGATGCAACAGGCTGAAATTCCTGAGATTACGGTGACTGAACTGAAGCAAATCTTAGATGGCAAGCCGGATGACGTGGTGCTTTTGGATGTGCGCAATCCCAACGAGTTTGAGATTGCGCGGATTCCAGGATCTGTGCTGGTGCCACTGCCCGATATTGAAAATGGACAGGGCGTAGAAAAAGTGCGATCGCTCGTCAATGGCCACCGTCTGATTGTGCATTGCAAGATGGGTGGACGCTCGATGAAAGCGCTAGGCATCTTAAAGAGTGCTGGCATTGAAGGCACCAACGTCAAAGGTGGCATTCAAGCCTGGAGCCAGGAAGTGGATACCTCGGTACCGCAATATTAAGGCTTCAATTGCTTGAGCGCTGAAAGTTAGACCCATTTAATGCATAAAAGGCTGTGTGAGGGTAACATCTCCACAGCCTTTTGCTTGAAGCTAGAAATTTGGGAATAAAAAAAGATCTCTTCCCTAGGTCTTACCGTCCTTGGGCGTGCAGTATTCAACCGATTAAGAAAGCAGTTTGCGCTCAATGCGTCGATCTGGCACCAGCCACATGACTGCCACAGATACGTATAGCGCAAAGGCAATCCAAGGATTCGCAAACGAGAGACCAATTGCAATACCATAGCAGGCCAACGAGAACTTCCCTTTGCCATCGCGACCTAAGGCCTCGGCTAAGGTAGATCCCTTGCCGTGGTGAGCCACTAAAGTTCGCGACAGGACATAATAGGCGATCGCCGCTGCAAACAGGACAACCCCATAGCAAGCCACTGGAAACACTGCAAATAGGTTTTCACCCATCCATGCCGTTGCAAACGGCAGCAGCGAGAGCCAGAACAGTAGATGTAAATTTGCCCATAAGACCCGACCATTCACCTGTTCGACCGCTTGAAATAAGTGATGGTGGTTGTTCCAATAAATGCCAACGTAGATGAAGCTCAATATATAGCTTAAAAAGACGGGTATTAACGGTCGCAGAGCCGTTAGTTCAGCACCATGAGGTGCTTTCATTTCCAAAACCATGATGGTAATGATGATGGCAATGACCCCATCACTAAATGCCTCTAGTCGCCCCTTCTCCATACCTCGGCTCCCGTGCGCTCAAGTTCAGCCAACCTAGCTGCATTCTAAGATCTTGACCCAGGATTCTGGGGGTCCATGCAGCGTTCGCCACTGCCATTTTTGATGACCTCAACGGAGTGAAACCCTGCCCAAGGCACAACCCGACCCAGCGCTAACATTCCAGAGAAGTCCACGGGAGTTCCAGCAAAGAAAGTTTACCTTGATCCCATTCGGTGATAATTTGGAAGGTGGCGATTTTATGCAGTGAGCTGCCTGAATTTGCAGCATTGTCGGTCATCACAACATTAGGCTTGAGCATGGTCACCACCACAGAAAAGACAAACGTTGGTCGTATTACGCAGATTATCGGTCCCGTCTTGGATGCCGAGTTTCCCAGTGGTAAAATGCCACGCATTTATAACGCATTAAAAGTTGAAGGCAAAAACTCCGCAGGTCAGACGGTCTCAGTGACTTGCGAAGTGCAGCAGCTCTTAGGCGGCAACCAAGTCCGCGCCGTTGCTATGAGTGCAACGGACGGTCTGGTTCGAGGCATGGACGTGATTGATACGGGTGCACCTATTTCGGTTCCCGTTGGCAAAGCAACCCTGGGACGCATCTTCAACGTACTGGGCGAACCCGTGGACAACAGAGGTCCCGTTAACCACACGGAAACCTTCCCCATCCACCGACCTGCGCCTAGCCTCACTGAACTGGAAACCAAACCCTCTGTGTTTGAAACAGGGATCAAAGTGGTGGACTTGCTGACCCCCTACCGTCGCGGCGGTAAGATCGGTCTGTTTGGCGGTGCTGGCGTCGGCAAAACCGTCATCATGATGGAGTTGATCAACAACATTGCGACCAATCATGGTGGTGTATCCGTATTTGCAGGCGTGGGCGAACGAACCCGTGAAGGGAACGACCTCTACAACGAAATGATCGAGTCTGGCGTTATCAACAACGACAGCCTAAACGACTCCAAAATTGCTCTGGTTTATGGCCAGATGAACGAACCACCGGGAGCCAGAATGCGCGTTGGCCTGACTGGGTTGACGATGGCTGAATACTTCCGTGACGTAAACAAGCAAGACGTGTTGCTGTTTGTTGACAATATTTTCCGCTTCGTTCAAGCAGGTTCTGAGGTGTCTGCACTCTTAGGCCGTATGCCTTCTGCGGTAGGATACCAGCCCACCCTCGGTACCGACGTGGGCGACCTCCAAGAGCGGATTACCTCCACCCTTGAGGGTTCAATCACCTCGATTCAAGCGGTGTACGTACCTGCGGACGACTTGACCGACCCCGCTCCTGCAACCACCTTTGCTCACTTGGATGGTACGACCGTACTGTCCCGTGGTTTGGCAGCGAAAGGAATTTATCCCGCTGTGGATCCGCTAGATTCTGCTTCCACCATGCTTCAACCTGCGATCGTGGGTGAAGATCATTACCAAACTGCGCGTGCAGTACAAGCAACCCTACAGCGCTACAA
>DATNQK010000132.1:0-2119 GCA_036704065.1 Stenomitos sp. | reverse complement strand
CCCCCACCCAAATCTACAGGACGCGAGTTATTTGGGCCTGCATACCTTCAAGATCGACTGGCCGAAGCACAAGCGTATCAATTATCTGAAGCCGATATTTTAGCGACCTTAACCGAATTTACAGCCGCATCCATTGTTAATAACTACCGTCAATTTTTGGACTTCATGCCCAACCAAGTTTTGTTATGCGGAGGCGGTAGCCGCAATGCTTACTTAAAGCAGCGACTCCAACACTTATTGGGCGAAGGTACTTCGGTTCTTACCACCGACGAGGTAGGGCTGAACGCAGAGTTCAAAGAGGCGATCGCCTTTGCCGTATTAGCCTACTGGCGAATGTTAGAAATTCCTGGAAACTTACCCTCTGTCACAGGCGCTCAACAGGCCGTATTGCTAGGCGATTTGGTGCCAGGGGGCTTTGCAGCAACGAAACATCTAAAAGCTTGAGCAGAAATGTCTTAAGTCGGACTTGAAATGTGCCTTTAATATCCGGAAAGGGCAACCTAAAACAGGGGGTAATGTCTGAGAGGCTGGGCAGCTTGTTTACAAGCCATGCCGAGCTGGATTTTGCGTTGCTTCCTTCACAACAACGGGGGACAACGATAAACCTCTATCGATCTAACTCTTGTCCTCTACGAGAACCTGACCACGATGCCTATCAACTTTGCAGAAAAGCCCACTACCATTACTAACCACACATTCTTAATGGCAGAGGGCCGATGGACACTTCAAGGTCATTGGCTACTGCAGCCCAACGGTCCCGTGATTCCTGTTGCTGGCAAGTTAATGGTGGTATGGCAAAGCGAGACATGGTTCACATTAGTCGGAAAAATTGTGCCCATTCAGTCTCAACTACCGGATGATGTTACTTCGCCACCGAGTATCACTCTGCAATACCGAGGACATATTGGTGTGTCTGAGCAGCAATTCACCTTCATGTTGCAGCATAGTCACTTAGGCCAAATTGAAGGTCAAGGATGGATTCTGCCTAACTCGATTGTGAAACGCTTTTGGATTTTAGGCGATGCCGACGGACGCACAGGCATTGAACACTTCTGTTGTATTGATAGCAATCGTTATACATGGAGCAGTAGTCTGATGGCAGGCCCTACGTTACTCAGCACCCTAGAGGCGCAGTTGGTTCAACATAAATGAATTTGAGTGTGTAGAGTGAATACGCTTAAGCCTATGCATGAACTGAACTGTTGAATTTATCACTGAATTTCAGTCAATCCTCGTTTTACCCATGCATTCATGTATAACGTATGCAGTCAAGAGCCAAATCTTCTGAGCGATGGTGATGAGAGCTTAAGCTTCTCTGATCAATTGGCAGCCCTCATTCTCAAGCTCAGCGAGTCGCTGTCTTTAGAAACAGTTTTGGATGTTGTTACCGCAGCATTACAAAGGCTGTTGCAGGTTGATCGTGTTTTTGTCTGTCGCGCCACAGATGAAGGACAGGGCACGATTGTAGCCGAAGCCTTAAGCTTAGGATGTGCCAGCATTTTAGGAGACGTAATTGTCGGCTTTGACTGCTTACAGCAGGGCATTCTAGAAGAAAAATGGCGCAATATCCAAAGGTTCGACAACCTTAACACCACACGTTTTGCTGATTCCTATCGGGAGTTATTTGCCCAACACCAAGCCCAAGCAGCACTCTATATACCGATCACAGTGGAGGAGAAGTGGTGGGGTGTCGTTGCCATTGAACACTGTTCCCAGTCTCATGTTTGGCATGCTCAAGAAATTCATGGGGTAGAGCAGGTGGGCCGACATACGGTGATCGCCTTAGGCCGTGCCCTACAAATCCAAAAACAGCAGCAAGAAGTCGACGAACTCCAGTACACCGCACAAATACTGCAAGAAAAGAACTATCAACTGAAAACAGTTGTTAACCAGCACACACTTTCCTCCCTTCAAGCGCAAGCACAACTAGCCAATAAAGCAAAAGAATTAGAACAGACCAAGCAACTGCTAGATAACTTAAACACCCGAGCGCATTGCTTTGCCAGCTTTGTTTTAAACATTCGCCAGTCCTTACAACTCGAAAGTGCGTACCAAATCACTGTAGAAGAAGTTCGTCAGTGCTTTCAAACAGACCGGGTTTTGCTTTGCCGCATTGATG
>DATNQK010000131.1:0-11744 GCA_036704065.1 Stenomitos sp. | reverse complement strand
GTAGACGTGTTTCAGGTTGCTCAGCATCCGAGCCAGGAACTGGCGCGGTGCAATCGCCTCGAAAAAGCTGGGTTGTAGCTCTACGGGGTGCCCGTAAATCTGAGATAGTCGCTCTCGACAGTCTTCTAGAAACAACAACTCGCCCTGATGGAAGGGATTGACAAAAACCTGCATGTCGTTCTCAAGGGGGCGAATCAGGAAATGTCCGGGGAAGTTGACACCCGCCATCGGAAAGGAAACCTGCTCGGCAATATCCAAATAGATGAGCGATAGCGTAATCGGAATACCAACACGCTGATCAATCACATCGTTTAAGAAGCTATTGCAGGGATGGTAATAATCCGTTGTGTTGCCCCGAAATCCAAGCTCCTCAAAGAGATAACGGTTAATCACTTGCAGGATTCGCAGGGGGTAACGCTCGTCGGGAAGGCGCTGCTTAACGACCTGCGCCATGTGGTCTAATTTGGCGAGGTAAGCCTGGATGTCTAACTCGGGATATTCTTCCTGCGCAATATAGAGCGCTGCTTCCGCGAGTCTAAAGGGTTCAATCTGTTGTATCAGACGATGTAACTGTTGGCGTGCAATGGAAAAGTTCATGGGATTAGGCGGCGTCTGCTGCTACAGCAGGCCCAGAGGACACACATCAAAACACGATAACGATCAGGTGACTCTTCTATTTTAGCCAAGCAAGCGGATGACCTAGCTTGCTGTCCCCCGTACAAATTTGCAAGACCCTTTAGAATCGTGAGATAGCCCATTGCCCTCGATTTACCTCACTACAAGGATCCCAGCGCAATATGAACGCAGCGGACATTGAATCCCTCCTGACGACCCTAGAAGGTGGACAGGTACAAACCATTGAAGCCGGAGTATGGCAGGTGGAGATGCCTGCTTGTCGTCTGTTAGCCATTCTTTCCGATGATCAGTCCTGGCTACGGATGATGGTGCCCATTGCAGCGGCATCTGAGGCTGAACCCTTTTGTCGTGAACTATTAGAGAGCAATTTTGATGAGACTGGCGCAGTTCGCTACGCGCTGCATCAAGAGGCGTTGTGGGCTGTGTTTCAACATGCATTGTCCTCGCTGGCGGTGGAAGATTGTGCGGCGGCGATCGCCCAACTGCTTGACCTCAACCAACGCGGTCTCAAACATTGTTTCGATCAATATTTAGATCGACAGGTTAGTTTGATCATCCTGGCTGCAAAGCGGCAAAATATATCTTTGGAAGCCACCTTACAAAATTTGGATCGGTTTTACCAAGAAGGAGTCATGGGCGATTTAACAGCCCCACCCGAGGTTCGCACCGCGACGCTAGACGCTTGGCGTGCTCGGTTAGAGCGTTTATGGCCCGTCGTCGATGTTTCGGGTACGGGAACTGTGCAGGATTAGGTCGGCTGAACTTTAGGAGTGCTGTGTGTTATGGATGTAAAAGCGGCGATCGCCTTTGAACCGGGGAAACCTCTCAAGATTGAAACCGTTCAGCTTGAAGGGCCAAAAGCGGGGGAAGTGTTAATTGAAATTAAGGCCACAGGCGTGTGTCATACCGATGCCTACACGCTCTCAGGGGCCGATCCAGAAGGACTTTTCCCAGCTATCCTTGGGCATGAAGGGGCAGGTGTCGTCGTGGAGGTTGGGCCAGAGGTAAAGTCTCTTAAACCAGGCGATCACGTTATTCCGCTTTATACGCCAGAATGTCGCTGCTGTAGCTATTGTCTCAGCGGTAAAACCAACCTGTGTCAGGCCATTCGTGGTACTCAAGGTAAGGGCCTCATGCCCGACGGTACCAGCCGTTTTTCTTTGAATGGCGAGATGATCCATCACTACATGGGTACCTCTACCTTTGCCAATTACACTGTCTTGCCAGAAATTGCAGTGGCCAAAATTCGCGAAGATGCCCCGTTCGATAAAGTGTGTCTCATTGGCTGCGGTGTGACCACGGGGTTAGGAGCGGTCATCAATACCGCCAAGGTGGAACCTGGCGCAAATGTTGTGGTGTTTGGGTTGGGTGGGATTGGCCTCAATATTATCCAAGCGGCACGGATGGTTGGTGCAGACATGATTGTGGGGGTTGATATCAACCCTGCCAAGCAAGCGCTGGCCGAAAAGTTTGGCATGACGCATTTTGTGAACCCCAAGGAAGTGGAAGGCGATTTAGTTGCCCACTTGGTCGAACTCACGAATGGCGGTGCTGACTATAGCTTTGAATGCATTGGCAATGTAAACGTGATGCGTCAGGCGTTGGAGTGTTGCCATAAAGGTTGGGGCGTAAGCGTGATTGTAGGGGTTGCAGGGGCAGGTCAGGAAATTAGCACCCGACCCTTTCAACTTGTGACAGGTCGGGTTTGGAAAGGGACTGCCTTTGGTGGTGCGAAGGGCCGAACCGATGTGCCTAAAATTGTCGATTGGTACATGAATGGCAAAATTGATATTGATTCTCAGGTGACGCATACAATGCCCCTGGATCGGATCAATGAAGCCTTTGATCTGATGCATGAAGGCAAGTCTATTCGCAGTGTGATCACTTTTCCGTAGTCCTCTGTAGTTTGCGCTTTGTCTTGTAAGGCAAGGTTGCTCTGCTCTCAGGACTTCTTTTAGGAACAAAACCATGAAGAAATCGGCTCGGATCCTGCAGTTTTTATTACTGGCTGGAGCAGTGGCGTTTGGCATCTGGCTCATCCGCACCTATGGACTTGATATCGAGACACTCCGTGAGCGGGTCAAGTCTTTAGGTGTGTTGGCTCCGTTGGTATTGTTTGGCTTGCGCTTTATTAGCATTGTGATTCCGGTGATTCCAGGAACTGCTTTTGCCTTTGTGGCAGGGTTGTCTTTAGGATTAGTGGAAGGGTTGCTGGTCATTTCTGCTGCGGACTTTTTCTCTTGTGTGTTGAGCTTTTACTTGTCTCGACGTTATGGCAAACCCTTGGTGCAAAAGCTAATTGGGCCGCGCTTTATGAATCGTGTGGAGCAGCTTGGGCAACGGCATCTAGAGCGTAATTTTCCGTTGCTGACTGCGTTTCTGATGACAGGTTTTTTTGATTTTGTTAGTTATGGGGTAGGCTTAACTCGAACCTCATGGCCTCGCTTTCTGGGGGCGCTGCTCATTAGTATCCCCATTGCCCACTCTCCCATCGTGATTGTGGGGGCACAGCTATTAGAAAAACAGCAAAGCTATCTGGTGTTGGGTCTTGCGCTACTGATTGCGTTTGGGGTTGCAATTGCGACGGGGATTGCACAGCGCAATATGGGAGATCCTGCTTAGGGATGGGGTTATAAAGCGCGACTTTGAATTTTTAACCCGTCAAGGCTCAGCCAAAGCAGGGTTGAGTGTTAATTTTTTTTGACATTGCGAGGAATGCGACACCGAAAATTGTTACGTTCCACGCCCGAATGTGTGGCAAATTCAAGGTATCAAGATAAAAATCTTGAGAAACCTTTATCTATTGTGGATTGTAGCCCTGATAAACTTTAGGTATACCCTTATACAAAATTAGGGAGGCAACGATGGCACATCTAAAACCTGTCCCGCAACTAGATGAAAGTGTTGCAGATCTTGTCATTGCAACGGCTTTGGTATTTACGCTTCTAAGCTGCCTGATTTTAGTCGGTATTTTCTAGCTTTCCTTGCGGCATTGTTTAGATCTCTCCCTTGAATGCCAACTCAACACTCCCACGACGAAAGCGCGTGGGTTTTTTGATTCCTAAAGGTGACTTGCCGAGGCAGGTGCCAACTACAGTAGCAGTCATTTCTCACCATGCGTTGTTTAAATTAGGTGTAAAGATTCTTGCAGTATTCAATGCCCTATCTCTGATGGTTGAGTCATCAGAATACACAATGAATTCATGAATTTCTTGTGATTCAAATATAGTTAAAGCGATTGAATGAAATATCCTAAAACTTTGCTGAAAAAGTATTTGTTCTATCTCAGGATTATCGCAGTTGTTTTTCTCGTGGTTTCTGTATTCTTAGGGTTGCTTTGGTGCCTCAATCCTAATGGTAATTATGAACCTTGGATTTTTGTGCTAGGGGCTTTTTCTGCAATACTTGGTGTTCCAAGTATTTCTGATATAATTAACTCCTATAAACAAAATAAATCATGTAAAGAGGAAGGCTCTATTAGCTTTTTGATCCAGTTGGGCGAGTTTTCTAAGGATTATTGGGTTGAGATAAGCCAGGCATTTAATATGAGCATGATTCCTGAATTTAGTGAGTCATGTGTTAAGTTTTTTCAGATCGACATTAATAAGATTTCACAAAGGGCATCACAAAAATCGATACGTTCCCCAATAGAATATAGAGACCCAAGTTTTGATATAACTATTATTAGTGAACTAGAGTCATCGACTATTATTCATGAGCTTGGTATTGAGATTTCAAGTGTTGCGCATCAAATGGGAGGTTATGGGGCTACACAAGCTGAAAAAATAGATCTCCAAGCTTCTTACATTGCAAAAATTCCAGACCTGAGATCAACAGTCATAACAGCTAAGGCGGTACCACCAAAACAAATTAACTTATCCATACCTGTAGCCATGCCGGATCCTTTTAAGATTGATCCAGGAAGTATATTCCGGTATGAGCTTCTCCTTAGTCAATATGTTGATAACATGCCTAATCTTTCTGTTATCCGCTTTTGGGTAAAAACTCATAAACGACGTTATAAATCAGATAATATCTATATTTTTACTTTTTGATCTTGTACGTTAGTTTAGATTTTAGTTGAGAGATAGCTACTATTCGTGAATGGTTGTTAGTCGTCAAGAAATACCTCTTTTTATAAATAATTCTTTCTAAATTTTTTACAGATATTCTCCGTTTTTCTGACTAGCTTATTCAGGGGGATGCTTCAACTCATGTATAGAAAAGTCTGACTTTAAATTAATCCTCGCTCCTTTGATGAGATTGTCGTTTCCCCTTTAAATTCCTCTTAGGTTGCAAGTTTGGGAAGCGACATTATGTAATAAATTGAATGTAATGAGTACTTTTATTGCCTTAGACTTTGAAACCGCTAACCGTTCTCGGACGAGCGCTTGCTCTATTGGGCTGATTCGAGTTGAAGATCGCTGCATTGTTCAACAAGAACATTTCCTTATCCAGCCGCCAGAGCCCGACTTTGAATTCACCTACATCCACGGTATTTGCTGGGAAGATGTGGCCCATGCGCCAACATTCGATGCAGTTTGGCCACACATTGCAACCTTAATCGACGGCGTAGACTTCATTGCCGCCCATAATGCCTCTTTCGATAAAGGTGTGTTGTATGCCTGCTGCGATCGCCATAATATTCCGCGACCGCCTCACCCCTTCATCTGCACCGTACAGCTTGCCCGTAAAACCTGGAAACTTCACCCCACCAAACTCCCCAACGTCTGCCAGTTCTTAGGTGTAGAACTCAACCATCACGACGCCCTGTCTGACGCCCACGCCTGCGCCCAAATTGTGATTGCTGCCGCGCAAAGTTCCCCCAACCCTGTGAGGTAGCTTGCGTAGAGGGTGTGGGATTGACCGTAGCCTCAAGGGGCGATCGCCCTTTCCCCGCGAAACGCCCAGCTTCAGGTTAGAATGTTAAGGAATGTTTAGAACTCTCTTTATCGAATGATTGTTCTATGCACTTTATTAATAGAAATAGTCATTTATGCAGTGCATTATTAACCGTCGGGCTGAATTTTCAGCAAGTCACCGCTACTGGCTACCCGAGTTCTCAGAACTAAGCAATTATGAACACTTTGGTCCCTGTGCCCGTCCGACGGGTCATGGACACAACTATGTCTTAAACGTTTCCATGCTGGGAGAACTAGATCCCTACGGCATGGTATTGAATCTTTCAGATGTAAAGCGTGTCATTCGCGAAGAAATTACATCTCAGCTTGACTTCGCTTTTTTGAACGATGTCTGGCCTGAATTTGAGAACACCCTCCCCACCACGGAGAACCTTGCCCGTGTCATTTGGCACCGCTTAGCACCGCATTTACCCCTCGTTAATATCCAACTTTACGAACATCCCCGTCTGTGGGCCGATTATAAAGGAGATGGCATGGAAGCATATTTAACCGTAGGCACTCACTTTAGCGCTGCTCATCGTCTCGCATTGCCTGAATTGAGCTTAGAAGAAAATACAGCAATCTACGGCAAATGTGCGCGTCCCAACGGCCACGGACATAACTACCACTTAGAAGTGACGGTTAAAGGCGACATTCATCCACGCACTGGGATGATTGTAGAACTGACAGCATTGCATAAAGTCATCGAAGATTGTGTAGTCGAACCCTTTGACCACACCTTCTTAAACAAAGACATTCCCCACTTTGCAGAAGTTGTGCCCACCGCTGAGAATATTGCGATCTATATCGCTCAATGCTTAAAGACGCCCATCAATGCCCTGGGTGCTCGTTTGCATCGCATTAAGCTGATCGAGAGCCCCAATAATTCCTGCGAAGTGGATTGCAGCTTCTTGGAAACCGAAACAACGCCACTGGCTGAGGCACAACCAGCTCTGGCCCACTAAACCAACTACTCTTTGCCGACCCCTGTTCGTTTGCCTGACGGGTTTGGCAAAGTAAGTTTCAGGGTGTGATGCAATTCACTCACACCTTAAGGTTTAGATCATGGCAACACAACCTAAGCCGCTCTATGGTTAAGACATAGGGCTCCACTGCTACCTGCGATCGCCGTAAATCACGAGCATTGCAGAGATAGTTTGTGAAGCGCTAGGTCTTGTCATGAGTTGCGCTATGGTTACGCAAACCGCCAAATCTTTCTTAATCGGCTGCACCTTATTGGCGGTTGTAGCCGAGATGGTTCTGCCTATACTGCCTAGTTATGCCACCCGTTACCGTCCACCCTCAAATATGCAACGTCCGGCTGGGCGACAGGGGGCGGCAACGCGTAACGATTGCGTACAAAATCAGTTTGTATTTGCGCCGCTGGTGCCTCGAACTAACGCGGGGCAAACATTAGCCAAGCGGCCTACCTTGTACTGGTATGCAAATCATCACAGCTTTACTTGGGCACGCTTTGAACTCTACGCTGCCCCCAACTTGCAACCCACTTTAACGCCGCTCTATCGTAAAACCTTCAAACTCCAAGGGAATGAACCCCTGCATCGGATTGCACTACCGCGAGATACAGTGCCAGCTTTAACCGTTGGGCAAGACTATCTTTGGCAAGTGACCCTAATCTGCTCTTCTGGGGGGCCAGATGACGATACTGCCGATGGCTCGCAACGGATGATCCGAGGCTGGATTCGTCGTGTTCCTCCAACCGCCGAACTACAGACACAAATCTCAGGATTTCAGCGCAAATACGACGGCTACGCAGAATCAGGGCTCTGGTACGACGCCATCGACAACTTAGCAAAGCGATTGCGCAAGCACCCTCAAAACGCCCAGTTCCTCAGCGATTGGCAAGATTTAGTGCGCGAAACATCCTTAGACCCCAACTTATTCGCAGTACCATCTCCAAACAGACAACCTTAAGTGCTTCACCCTTGATTGCTCAGCGCTAACTAAGCGTCTAATTTGAGCCAATCTTGTTGCAAACGCTGTTTTAAGACTTCTGGTGGGCCGGATTGAACCACCTGTCCTTGTTGCAATAACACTGCACCATCGCAGTAGTTGAGTTCCTCTAAGCGGTGGGTGACCCATAGTGCCGTGAGTCCTCGCTGCTGCACTAAGGCCCGTACACGAGTTACGAGGTCAAACTGGCTTTCTGGGTCGAGCAGCGCGGTGGGTTCATCCAGCAACAGCACATTACAGTGACGAGCGATCGCCCCTGCAATGGCAACCCGCTGCTTTTGACCCCCACTCAAGGCATAGATAGGTCGTCGCATTAGGTGAACTAAATTGACCGCTTCCAATGCTTCAGTGACGCGATCGCGCACCTGAGCATAAGACAGCTTTTCTTCTGCCAACCCAAACGCAACATCCGCACCAACACTGGGCATCACAAGCTGATGATCTGGGTTTTGGAACACAAAGCCCAAGGGTGTATCTAGATGCATCTGCCCAGATTGTGCTTCTAGAAGCCCAGCCAGAACCCGCAACAGCGTTGATTTACCGCTGCCATTGGTGCCCAATAGCATCCAGAATTCGCCTTTGGGCACCTGAAGGGTACAACGATTTAAGATCGGCTGCTCGGCACTCCAGCCAAAGCACAAATCTTGGACATCAATTGCCCACTGGCTCATGTAGAGAGCAGCGCTCCGAAGCCCGTCATACGGCCTGCAGAGGTGCCGCCTCCTTTTTCAGAAAGCTGCACTGCGGAAAGTTCTGTGCTCAAAACCGCAATTTTTTTGTCGGGTTCTTTTTCGCAGGTCAGTTCTAACAATTTAGGAGAACCTGTCTGCATCGTGTCCAGAATAGAACGATAAAGAGTCTCGGCATCCTTGAGCTCTTTGCGCTGCACGGATAAGGTTAGGGGAGTGCCCCGCAAGGTAACTTCAACGCTGTACATTTGTTCTCCATCAAAGAGCAGGCGTGTTGCGCCAGGGCAAGTCGCAGACTCAAACCCTTTTGCCTTACTGTATCCACTCTATCAAGAGAATTGCTCTGATGGACAGGTTGACCGATTCAGCCAACCTATCTGGAGCGATCGCGTTATCTAGCTATCCCTGAGTGAGGACAACGGCACGTACATCGGTATTGCGGTCAAACAGAACCTTAGGCTTCAACAAGGTTTTCAGCAGAATCCAAACCGACTGCACCTCGCCAGGGGTGTTGCGATATTGCCACTGACCAGGACGGCAAAATAACATTTCCACTAAAACTTGTTCTTGGGCTAGCGTCAGCGGGTCAAATAAAACTCGAATGATGGGTACACCCTCTTGCTCATCGACTTTCACAATCTGAGCTTCCAGGTCTAGATTCACCTCTAAGATCCGCAGCGAGACAGATTCACCTTCTAGGGGGATATCGCTATCAACGGCT
The DNA here is from genome assembly GCA_036704065.1 of Stenomitos sp. GTDB lineage: Bacteria > Cyanobacteriota > Cyanobacteriia > Thermosynechococcales > Thermosynechococcaceae > JAAURS01. Next base: position 2,823 of record DATNQK010000131.1, on the reverse strand, counting down.
TGTGTGAGGATGACTTCCGCACCCCCTTCCGACACAATGGTGGTGCTCCCCCAATAGCTGCGATCGCCCATGTGTACCTGTACGGTTCGTTTAAGGCTAAACCATTCATAAAAGTCGGGCTTTGGCACATCTAGCAACACCAAGAGGGCAATCCCAATCAGCAGCAGATTATAGGTGCTCCACAGCCAGCCTAGACCTACCCCTTTCATGGATTGGGCTACGTTAGGATCGACGGTCGTTTGCCACTCTCCTGCGATCATACAAATGCCAAGGTTGCGCCATAGGCTAATGGCCGTTGCCACAAACATCACAATCAAGGGCCATGCCAAGGTCCAGTTGAACTGATACTGCGATCGCACCACTCCCTTGGGTGTGACCCGAAAACCTTTACTGAAGGGATTCAGCATCACCCGCAGCACTGTAATGGCCAGCGGAAACGCCAACACCAAGCTATAGATATCGGATAAGAGCGCCGAACGCGATCGCCCATTGAGCCAAGCAAAGGTCGTAAATTGGGCCACAATGTAGGGCAAAAAGAAATACATCAATTCGTCCATGGTGGCCCGCAACGGAATCACGCCCAAGAAGGCATACGCCAAGGGAAACAATAAAAAGCCGACCCGCGAAATACTGGTAAACCAGTGCAAAATGCCTTCAAAATGAGCCACCCATTGGAGCGTGGTCAACCCTGGAATCGTGAGGGGATTGGCATCGATAAAGAACGCCTGCAAGGTTCCCCTTGCCCACCGCAAGCGCTGATTGGCATGGTCTGCAATGGTTTCAGCGGCTAGCCCAGCACTCAGCTTTTCGTCTAAGTAGATGAGCCGATAGCCCTGTGCGGAAAGACGAATGCCTGTGAAGTAGTCTTCGCTTAAGGAATCGGTGACAAACCCACCGGCTTGCTGCAACGCCTTGCGGCCCACCACAAAGGAAGTTCCAGAACACACCACGCTGCCTGCGCCGTCCCGAATAGGCTGTACCTGTCGATAAAATACTTCTTCTTCGGGGGTCAGGATATCTTCTAAGCCCAAATTGCGGGCAATGGGGTCGGCGTTGTAAAAACTTTGCGGCGTTTGCACCAACCCAATGGTGGGATCTTGGAAAAAGCCGACGGTTCGCTGCAGGAAATTTTTGGTGGGTACAAAATCGGCATCGAACACCGCGATCAATTCTCCGCTCGTGCGCACGATCGCATGGTTGAGGTTGCCTGCTTTGGCGTGGCGGTTATCGGGCCGAGATAGGTAGCAACATCCTAAGGCATGGGCCAATGCTTCCACTTCAGGCCGACGCGTATCGTCTAGGACGTAAATCGTTTTGCGGGGATAGTCGAGGGCCAAACAGCCCATGATGGTGCGTTTGAGAATGGGCAAAGGCTCATCGTAGGTGGGAATCATGACATCTACTGATGGCACATATTCACCCGTTAGCACCTCTTGCTCTCGGAAATCAGCTTCTTTGCGGCGGCTTCTGACGCGCAGCATCAAGAACAACTGGATGGTGCTACTGCACAGGGTTAGCATTTCAAACACAAACAGTAAGATGCTGAAGCTCCCGTTGAGGGGTTGACCTAGGTTCAGGGTCGAGAGCGATCGCCAAGCCACATATCGCCCTGTCAATGCGAGTAAAATGCCAACGACAATAAAGCGCGACCAGCTTTTCGGGCGGGGGGAGACGCGCATCACAATCAATAACAGCATCAGCAGCGCAACGGTGGGTGCGACCAAGTAAGTACCTGCTACCATCGGCACCTCTAGCCACATGGGCGGTTTACTTTGCAGCAGGGCAAGTTGCCTAAAAATTTTAGTGATAGTGCCTTCTCCGGCAAACCATCCGCCAACCACAAAACCAGACACTGCCAAAAAAATCAGCATTACCAAGGTGGCCCGCCTCGGTTGCCAAGGCACAGCTGGCAATTTTGGCGCAGGTGCTACTTTGGATTTTGTGAGCATTGCCTGAATCTCCCCACCAGATACAGCAACTTCATAGCGTCAGGTTGCACTTGATGCTATGCAACCTTAAGACTGGGATACGTCTCTGTAAATGAATACGAAGCAAACCAGTCTTTGGAACCTGTCATTGTTGACCCACGTCAAGGCTAAAGAACAAGTCTTCGAGCCTGAGAACCCCTGCTTAGGGGTTGCTCTAGAGCAACATTGCCATCACTGACTAAATCCTCATCCAGAGTCGTGTGATTCTAGACTAGATTTCTACGCAGTCCCTCTAGTGCTCAAAGCACCTATGCCAAGACCAAGGGAACCCACAAACAGTTCCCCTCTAGGATCGGCGCGGTTAAAAGACAGCCACTTGGAGGTTGCGTACTTAGCTTCGTATGCTTATGGATGGTTTCCCATACATACAAGTCTTCTATCCTTGGATAAAGTTCCAAGAATAATAACTTCAATTTGGGTATATGCATACATATTTGGGCTAGAGAAGTCTCCTAACCACGTCATGGACTTAGGAGATCCCTGTTCCGCTGCCCATCAGGTATAACAATGCCATCCGGACTGCGACACCACTGGTCACTTGCTGCGACACCAAGCTTAAGTCAGGGTCGTCCATGAGGTCGGAGCTGAGTTCAACCCCTCGATTCACAGGCCCAGGATGCAATACCTTAGCGTCAGGACGACACAGTTTGAGGCGATCGCGGGTAATGCCGTAGCGCATGTGGTATTCCCGCAGGCTAGGAATTAAATGCTGGTTCATGCGCTCATGTTGCAGGCGCAAGGTCATCACAAAGTCGGCATCGGCCAAGGCAGGTTCTAGCTCCCAATGCACGGTGGCACCATAGTTAGCAAAGGACTGCGGTAATAGGGGTGGGGG
>DATNQK010000130.1:0-2611 GCA_036704065.1 Stenomitos sp. | reverse complement strand
GTTCATCTTCTGGAGAAAGCAAACAATTTGAGAGCCAGTGCGATCGCATAACTCACCTCTTGTCAGAACTGACTGCCAGTACTAACAAACTGCATTAAGGCTCACGAGATGGGCAGTAGCATCAATTGCAGCCTTACAGTTCAACGCTAGCAATTATGTAAGAGCTTTAGTATGCACCCGATCACTGCCGATTGATAGATTACACAGGCTCACTCTGCCCCGAGGTGAGTCCAAGAAGATTTAGGGCATCTTCCGCAACACCACTCAGTCAATCACCTCCCCAAGGGGGTGTCCGAAGGGCGGGGTGGGTTCTGCTCGGCAGAAACACCAAAGAGAAGACTAGATACTCAACAGCTCTTACAGCATAGGTTCTACAGCAAGCGTCATACCTGCCTCACGCAGACGATGAACAAGCGCCTGTCCTAGGGCAGTTGCCGGAGTTAATACACCTCCGCGACTCGGAGCACCCGGTAATTCCTCTGAATTTAAAACCAAACTAAGCGCCGATTCGCACAAAAACTTAACCGTTGCTCGGTTCCCTGGATCGCCTTGATCGCCAATAAACCCACGAACTCGACGACCATCCTCAGCCTCCCCAATCAGTTCGCAGCGAAACCACCCCTCGTCCATCGTCTGCTGTGATGGCCCTTGCCCCGAAGGGAGCACAGCACTGAGTAAAGATCGACTCCCTTTAAAGTGCATGGCCCCTGCAAAGCCTCCCAATCCTGCCGTCACCATCCCCGCCTTAAGCCATCCCAAGGGATTGTCAAATTTCATGTATTCCTGGTAGCTAAAGTTGGAGCCATAGGGAGAGTGCCACTGCTCAAATAAAGCACTAGTGCGTCGCACTACCCTGGTATTGATCATTCCCATAAAGAAAGGGCCAACCCAAGCCTGTATATCAGAATCATATTGAGGCAAAACAGGATCTGGACAGTGTTGAAGGTCGCAAGGCAAGTTGGGCGGATTTAGGAGGAAAGGATTGCCAATCTGCGCATATTGCCCTGAAGCATAGAGATTGCAGAAGGAAGCAAGCGTGCCGCCATTGAATCCACCCATAGCCTGAAAATAGCCTTTAACACTTTTGCAAGGTACGCCTAGCCTTTCTTCGATGTAGCGAACAACAAGGTAAGTTCCCAGATCGGAAGGAACCGAATCAAAACCACAGAACGGAACTATACGAGTGGCGTTAGCCATAGCTTGGTCATGGTAACGTTCGATCAACTGTTTAACCCACGGTGTTTCGCCTGTGATATCTACATAGTGAGTCTTCAAGCGAACGCAAGCATCGACAATGGGGGTGCCATAACGCGCAAAAGGGCCTGCGGTGTTCAAGACAACCTGAGTCTGGGACACCATCTCATCAACCGCCGCTTGATCTTCACTAGGGGCCACAAACATATCAACCGTTTTGGCCATCCCCTCTAGTTGGGCCTTAATAGACTCTAGTTTCTGCTGATTCCGTCCGGCGATCGCCCATCGTAGATTCTTCACATTGGGGTGCTGCGCAAAGTACTGAACCGTTTGTTTTCCCACAAAACCGCTAGCACCATACAGGATAACGTCATAAATTCGGTCGGGCATGGGAAATCCTCACTCAGTTTAAGTCGAGTATCTATCTTGAGCGAGGCTCAAACCAAAAACCAAAGCACTGCAAATTCTTATTCAGTTGTATCGCATTAAAACGATCTTATGCCAACTTCAAGTTCTTGGTTCTATAAAGCTTTAAAACATCAATACGACATAAAGCTTGTTTAACTTTAGTTACTGACCATACCCAGAAAAACCGCCAACAAACCTAAAGCAGCCACAACCTTTAGCGTTGATTGAACCGATTTATCGGCAGTATGTGCATCTTCTCTTTGTTTTAACGCCTTCACAAGAAGCAATCTATCTTTAGGAGAGAGGCCTGCCACAAAATCATAGTTAATTGAATAAATTGGAATACATTTAAAGTGATTAATTCTGTCCTCAAGATCTTTTTTAAAAAGAAATATCCTAGAATCTCTCTGTTCCTTAGCTTGTCTTACCTCACTCACAAAATCTGGTCGATATACGGGGAGCAAAATAGAATGAATAAATAACGAACCAAATATAATAATTAGAAGCCAACCTACATAAGTCAAAATACCACCCAATGGCACTAACCATAGGCCTGCAAAGGTCAAACCACCACATACGATAGACTTTTCCAGTTTTCTAGAAACATCTGTTACATCTAGACTCCCTGGAATATGATGTTTCATGGTCTTTAAATGATGGCTGTATTTTTTCTCTATACTAGATATTTCTTTTTTGAGTTGCAGATCAATTTGTCTTTCCTCATACTCAAGTTGATTCAGTGCGCTTTCTAAAATAGATTTCTCAAAAAGATCTGAAATTTCCCTAGAAGGGCTGGAGCGTTCATACTTTTCTGGATGATGCTTTTGAGTTCTTGTCGAGCTATTATATGTTTTATTTTTAAGGACTAAGTCATATTCTCTGCGGCTATTGTCCTCCTTTAGCGTTTCATAAGCCTCATTAATGAGTACCATTCGTGCTGAAATATAATTTCTTGCCCCCTCGGGCATATCTGGGGGTAATTTATCAGGATGATAGTTTTTACAAAGCT
>DATNQK010000129.1:0-1751 GCA_036704065.1 Stenomitos sp. | reverse complement strand
TAGTGTTGTCGAATCCAGTCCCGAATCGCCTATGTCTGAGCCTGGATTTTCTCCCTCTCAACCGCCTAAGGGTTGTCCTTAAGGTGTGTTGCTATGGCTTGATGGTAGGCGGCTTCGTATCCATTGGTCATATGGGCAACGCTAAAGTGGTCTTCCACCCATTGACGGCAAGCTTGACGATCTAGGGAAGCGATGGCCTCGATTTGGTTTGGCATGGCTGCGTAGCTGTCGCACACAAAGCCAGTACGGCCATGACAGATGACCTCTGGAACAGACCCTAGGGCGTAGCCGATCACAGGCGTTCCGGTACACATAGATTCCACCATCACGAGGCCAAACGGTTCTTCGTAGGTGACGGGGAATAAGGTGGCGATCGCCTGCCCCAGCAATTGAATCTTTTCGCCATGACTGACCTCGCCGAGAAATTCGACTTGTGTGCCGTCGATATGCGGTTGAACTTGGGATTCAAAAAAAGCGCGGATGGGTTCGTCTATTTTGCCAGCCATCTTCAGGGGCAAACCTGCTTGCTTGGCAATGGCGATCGCATGGTGTGGGCCTTTTTCAGGGGACATGCGGCCCACAAAAGCCAAGTAGGGTGGCGAGAGTGGTTTAGGGTAAAAGGGATGGGCTGCCACATCTATGCCGTTATAGACCGTCCCGACAAAATTGAGGCTGGGCTCTAGCGCTTGTTGAGATTGGCTGATGCTGATGTAGCGGTGGTGGCGATAGCGGCGAAAGAGTTTACGTTGATCGGGCTTGAAGGTATGGAGCGTGTGAACCATCGGGGTTGCCACTAGATCGGCAAAGGGATGGGCTGCATATTCAAGGTGAGAGTGAATGATATCGAACTGATCGGCTTGACTGAGCACCTGTCCGAGTTCCATCAGTTCATAGACTGCATAATTATGAACTTCTGGATCGAGGCGCAATGCGCATGGATATCCAGGCTCTAGGCGGGCTAGGGTTTGAGAATCGCCGGATGCAAAGAGCGTCACCTCATGACCGCGACGCACTAGCTCATCGGTTAATGCACTGACGACTAACTCAATGCCACCATAGGTGGGTGGTGGTACGCGCTCCCACAGGGGACAGATTTGGGCAATGCGTAGTCGTGTTGCGTTCAATGTGGAAAGTCCCAGCACTCATTAATTATGAAGTTATTTTATCAATGGGTATGCGCTACAGGTTCGCTCTATCGCTACAGGTCTTGTTGGGAGTGATGGAGATCAAATTAATCTGTAGAGGATGCCTCTATTCTGTTTATACAGAACAGTGCTGATACACGGCAGTTGAGACAAAGAGGGATATGGGGCAACCGGAATGGCGATCGCCTGAGCGGATAGAGCAGGCCAAGATAGTGCTCTGGGTTGGCACGGTCGCGACGTTAGTGGTTTTAGGATTGCGATTGCTGGGGGCGTTGGGCTGGCTAGAATTGCTGGCCTATGACTGGCTGATGCGACAACGACCTGCTGCCCCGAAAGAATCCAGGATTTTGGTGGTGGGGATTACCGAGCAAGATCTGCAACAGTTGGGTGGGGTTTTGCAACTTCCAGATCGCACTTACGCGAATTTGCTCTCAACCTTGCTGCGATCGCAGCCCCGTGCAATTGGGCTCGACATTTATCGAGATACGCCGATTGAGCCTGGTCATCAAGCCTTGAATCGGGTGCTCAAACAGTCGGATCGGATTATTGGCATTACCAAAGTGGGCGATGAAACCCAGTCTCCCATTGCTCCGCCTGCTGCCCTGC
>DATNQK010000128.1:0-1586 GCA_036704065.1 Stenomitos sp. | reverse complement strand
GCTGGCGGCTCATAACCGCTTGGTCCAGGGTTCGAATCCCTGTGGGGCCACCAGTCAAACGTGCAACCGGTGGATGGGTAGGTTGTAACTCATTGGGGAGTGTGGCGTTTACGGATGGCGCGCCTTCGGAGAGGGAGGCTTGTGCCGATGAGGATTGGAGCGGGTTGGGGGCATTTTGGGTGGGGCGCCCTTGCTGCAACGACACAGAGAAGTCGGATCAGGCTGATTTGTTTACTTGGCTATCGAATGCAGATTTCGCTGAATTAATTGCGGCCATCGCCCTCTGTGTGGACGCTTAAATGCAATCTTGCTTCTGCTTCAGTGTTTGCGGTTATAACTGAAATAATCTGCGTTTTATTAATTGATTAAGGAGAACGATTAACAGCATCAATCTAGCGAAAACGAGGGTGGCAACAGACATCACGATGTGATGAAAAATACCAAAAGAAATTGCTCCCAATGCCATAGATATAATCGCTACAACTATGTGAACAATTGATGCTGTTGCGTATTTAATTTTGTGTTTTTCGCAAAACGTCTTATCGACAGCCAGGGGCCATGCGAGGGATATCCGCAAAAGATCCGTCATTTTGCGCCTGCACACTTGGTCTCACAATCGCCAAGATCATTGTACAACTGGACTCCGGTTATTGCATGACCCAACAGAGGTATGCCCTTTGCGAATCGGCCGACGATTTTGCCGAGAGAATGAACTGACCTGCCCGCCCTCCATGCAGCCTCTCCACCACTCAAGGCCAGCCAAGCCCCGGTCCGGCTTGCCATCGGCCCAATATTGTTGGCATAGCCAGTAAACGTACGTGCGTTTGCAGAAATTTCATGCACGTTCCCAGTCATCATCAGAGCACCACGGTCGTTGCACATGAAAGAGCTTGTCTCTGCCGTTGCTCCGAGGGGGGTAATTCCACCAGTGGCGACATCGTAACGTCCTGCCTATGAAAATTTCAAGCTTTTCTGTAGGTTGCTCATGCTTTTGGCGGGATCCACATGCTTAATTTATAGCCCAGCCAGGCAAGTAAGAACGCTACTGCAAGATACAGAATGATAAAGATCCCCCAGAATACGAGGAAGGGCATTGAGAATGTGCCAAACGAACCCTGGAGGGATTCAAGTAGGTAGGCTGATGCGCATCCTATGATGAAAACAATTGTGAACTTGGCGCAGACGGTTGGGATGCTGCGGTATTTGGAATACCATCCCACGGGCTCGACCCAAAACAGGAAGTGTGATCCAAATGATGGTGTTTTCATTGGATTTGGATGGGCCTTCCGAAGAGCGGCTCTGTAGTGGACGGATCAGTGGACGGGATAGCAGCCAACCCACCGCAGGTTCACCGCGTTGAGTTGAGCCGTTGATGGTGGAGAGGCACCAAAGAGATTACGCCATCTGGACTGACGAGAGAAGGATCTGAAGTGCGGTCCCTTCATGTTTGGCCGTTTCAAAGTGGCCTGCACGTATATCCCAAAGTTTTGGTTCTTCACGGATTTCCGGGAAAGGCCGCGCGGATCTTGAGGAAGAAGTAGGCCTCATCCCGGTATCCATAGGCGATCCGCTTCAGGACCTTGATC
>DATNQK010000127.1:0-4081 GCA_036704065.1 Stenomitos sp. | reverse complement strand
AAGAGTGACCTTGAACTTCGCGTGAAGCGAGATGCCATTAGCGAGTTACTGCCCGTTATTGATAGCTTTGAGCGAGCTAGAACGCAAATCAACCCTCAAACTGAGCAGGAAGCGAATATTCACAAAAGCTATCAGGGGGTCTACAAGCAACTGGTTGATTGTCTCAAACGCCTGGGTGTTTCGCCCATGCGGGTAGAGGGTCAGCCGTTCGATCCAAACTATCACGATGCCATTATGCGAGAAGCAACCCATGAGCATCCTGAAGGAACTGTGATTGAAGAACTGCGGCGTGGATACCTGTTAGGGGAAACCGTATTAAGGCATGCCATGGTTAAAGTTGCGGCCCAACCTGATTCTGAAGAGACTCCAGAAAGTAATGAAGCGGGGTCTTCGACAGAAGAAGTTTGATGGGAAAACGATGTATTGGATGCCTGAAATTGACTTTGGCGGTTTTACATCGATCCTACAACCTTAGCCAATTCGGCTAACCATTACTCTTAGATTCATTTACCAAATTTGCATCAGGCCATGGGGAAAGTCATCGGTATTGATTTAGGAACCACAAACAGCTGCGTAGCTGTCCTAGAGGGCGGTCAACCCGTTGTCATACCCAATGCTGAGGGAGGCCGGACGACCCCGAGTATTCTGGGCTTTGGCAAGTCGGGCGAGCGTTTGGTGGGGCAACTTGCAAAGCGGCAGGCGGTAACCAATGCTGAGAATACTATTTTCAGTATCAAACGGTTTATCGGCCGCCGCTGGCAAGAGACAGATATTGAGCGATCGCGTGTTTCCTATACCTGTGTGGTAGGACGAGACGAAACCGTGGATGTTTTAATTCGCGGTAAAGCCTATACACCCCAGGAAATCTCGGCCATGATCTTGCAAAAGCTTAAGCAAGATGCCGAGGCCTACCTAGGCGAAGCAGTGACCCAAGCAGTGATTACGGTTCCAGCCTATTTTAGCGATGCCCAGCGGCAAGCGACTAAAGATGCAGGCACAATTGCTGGATTAGAAGTCCTTCGTATCATTAACGAACCGACTGCTGCTGCATTGTCCTATGGGCTGGATAAGCAAGAACAAGATCAGCGCATTTTGGTGTTCGATTTAGGCGGTGGTACCTTCGATGTATCGATCCTGCAAATGGGAGACGGTATTTTCGAAGTTAAAGCCACTGCGGGTAATAATCACCTTGGCGGAGACGATTTTGACGATGCAATTCTGCGTTGGATGATCGAAAATTTTTTGGGCCAAGAGCAAATCGATCTGTCCAAGGACAAAATGGCCCTGCAACGCCTACGGGAGGCTGCTGAAAAGGCCAAGATTGAGTTGTCTAGTACCATTACCACGTCGATCAATCTGCCCTTCATTACAGCCGACGAATCGGGTCCCAAGCATTTGGAAATGGAGCTCACCCGCGCCAAATTTGAAGAATTGGTGAAATCCTTGATTGATTCCACCTTGGAACCGATGGAGCAAGCGCTAAAAGATAGTAACCTTCAAGTCAGCGGGATTGATCGCATTATTTTGGTCGGGGGATCTACCCGAATTCCCGCTGTTCAAGAAGCTGTGCGGCGGTTTTTCGATGGAAAATCGCCTGACCGCTCCGTTAATCCCGACGAGTCCGTTGCCTTGGGTGCTGCGCTGCAAGCAGGGGTGCTAGGGGGAGAGGTTAAGGATCTTCTTCTGCTCGACGTTACGCCGTTATCTCTAGGGATTGAAACCCTAGGCGGGGTTTTCACTCGGATTATTGATCGCAATACAACACTGCCCACCAGTCGTTCTCAGGCCTTTTCCACGGCCACCGATGGCCAAACCTCGGTAGAAATCCAGGTTTTCCAAGGGGAACGGGCGATGGTTAAAGATAATAAATGTCTGGGTAAATTTGAACTGACAGGGATTCCGCCTGCACCCCGTGGTGTACCGCAAATTGAAGTCACCTTCGATATTGATGCAAACGGCATTTTGAATGTTTCAGCTCAAGATAAAGGAACAGGGCGCAAGCAGAGCATTCGGATTTCCAACACAGGTGGCCTCAGTAGTCTCGAAGTAGAGCGGATGCGTCAAGAAGCGCAGATCTATGCAGACTACGACCGCAAGCAACAAGAAGTGGCACAGTTGAGAAATCATGCAGACGCCTTGATATACAACTACACCTCGACGCTGCGTGAGAATTCAGCGTTTGTGAGCCAAGCTTTGCAGCAACGGGGTGAAGCTGTCGTTTCAGAGATTAAGGCGATGTTTTCGCAGGGCGTTTCTTCTCCAACGGCAGTGAAACAGAAAATGGATCAGCTCCAGGAGCTTTTACTGGAGTTGGGTGCTGCTGTGTATCAAGGTGCGGCACAGAACCCGACCAACTATGAAGCCGTTGCATCTGGCACGATTGGATTTTCTCCTGTATCTCCTGTATCTTCAGAGGAGGATTCAAGCTGGATCTTCGAGACCGAAGAAACCTTGATTGGAGATGATATTGATGAAACAGTTATTACGGACTATGAAGCCGTAGACTAAAGGTCTTAGCCCCTTATTTTAGTGCTGTAACTCGTTGGCAACCTATGGCTCGTGATTACTATGAGATTTTAGGCGTTTCTCGAAGCGCTGATGCAGATGAGCTTAAGCGGGCCTACCGTCGTCTGGCTCGTAAATATCATCCTGATGTCAATAAGGAACCTGAAGCTGAAGAGCGCTTTAAGGAAATTAACCGAGCGTACGAAGTGTTGTCTGAGCCAGAAGTGCGGTCTCGTTATGATCGATTTGGCGAAGCGGGAGTGACGGGCGCAGGTGCAGCTGGCTATCAGGATTTTGGAGATATGGGCGGCATTGCCGATATCTTTGAGAGCTTTTTTGGTGGCTTTGGTGGCGTGGGTGGCCAGAGTGCTCGACGGCGCTCGGCACCGACCCGTGGCGATGACCTACGGTTCGATTTAAAGTTGGATTTTCGCGAAGCGATTTTTGGCGGAGAAAAGCAGATCCGCATTACGCATTTAGAAACCTGCGAGCTATGCCAAGGTTCGGGTGCCAAGTCTGGTACGCGACCGCAGACTTGTAGTACCTGTCAGGGAAGTGGCCAAGTGCGGCGCGCAACTCGAACTCCCTTTGGCAGCTTTACACAGGTATCGGTTTGTCCGACTTGCAATGGCAGTGGACAGGTGATTGCCGATAAGTGCGAAGGGTGTGGCGGTAAAGGCCAAAACCAAAATAGTAAAAAGCTGAAAATTACGATTCCGCCTGGGGTGGATACGGGTACCCGTTTGCGGGTTTCGAATGAGGGGGATGCGGGTCAACGTGGCGGACCGACGGGCGACTTGTATGTCTATTTGTTTGTGCAAGAAGATCCTGATTTTCGACGTGATGGCATCAATATTCTGTCAGAGCTGAAAATTAGCTATCTGCAAGCTATTTTGGGTGCAGAAGTGAGCGTCAAGACGGTAGACGGTGAAGAGACCCTCACGATTCCTGCTGGTATTCAGCCTGGTTCGGTGTTGAGTTTAGAAAATCATGGGGTGCCACGATTGGGCAATCCTGTGAGTCGGGGTGATCATCTGATTACGGTATCGGTGGAGATTCCTACCCGTGTGGCGCCTGAAGAACGTGAGCTTCTAGAAAAGTTGGCGCAGGTACGTGGAGAACGTATCACGAAAGGGGGTGTAGAAGGGTTTCTCGGTGGCTTTTTTGGAGGCCGATGACCGCTTCTTCTACCCCGAGCGCTGATGCTCAACTGGATCTGCGAGGGACACCCTGTCCACTCAATTTTGTGCGTACAAAGTTAAAGCTACAGCAGATGCAGCCGGGTTCCCTGTTGGAAGTTTGGCTCGATCCGGGTGAGCCCATTGAGCAGGTGCCTGACAGCTTAGTGATGGCAGGTTACAGCATCGAAGCGCTAGAAGATAAAGAGGGGTTTTTTGCTTTACAGGTGCGATCGCCCTCTTCTTCTCCTGAAGCATGACGGATCAGGCAAGCTCATCGTTGGTTGTTGGGACTGTACTGGCAATACAGGCCAATTTTTATCGCGTCAAGCTTGATGCATCAGGTTGTGCGCCAGATCAAACGCCGATTTCCGAATTGTTGTGCACGCGACGGGCTC
>DATNQK010000126.1:0-2592 GCA_036704065.1 Stenomitos sp. | reverse complement strand
TCCTGGCAGGACCAGGCTGGATTTTCTTGGGATGCGCCAAACAATTGGGCGGTGCGTTCCTGGCTGCTTTGGCCATTAACCACGGGGCCAGTTTTGCCAAGGCGGCTGAACCAACCCAGATGTATCTGGTGGGGTTTCAGTATGTGTTTAGCAATCCCGATGTGGTCGCCGCTGTCACGATGGTGTTTGTGGTGATCTCTCAAATCAAAATTAATGTCACCAATGCCTATGCGGGTTCCTTGGCTTGGTCGAATTTCTTTTCGCGGCTGACCCATAGCCATCCAGGTCGGGTGGTGTGGTTGGTCTTTAATGTGGCGATCGCCCTTCTGTTAATGGAATTAGGCGTTTTTTCAACACTCCAGGCCGTGCTGGGGTTGTACTCCAATATTGCAATTTCCTGGGTGGGTGCATTGGTTGCAGATTTAGTGATCAACAAACCTCTGGGTCTGAGTCCGCCCTATATCGAATTTAAACGTGCCCACCTTTATCACATCAATCCGGTTGGGTTTGGGTCGATGTTGATTGCCTCTGGGGTGTCTAGTATTGCCTTTTTAGGCGCATTTGGGGACGTTGCTGCTGCCTTTGCGTCGTTTATTGCCCTAGGACTGGCCGTCATTATGGCCCCTATCTTGGCGATCGCCACCCAAGGTCGGTATTACATTGCCCGCGAAGACACCTACAGCCCTACCCTCAAGTCCACAGACGAAGTCTCCTGTTCCATCTGCGAGCAAGACTACGAACCCCCCGATATGTTGTACTGCCCCATCTATAGCGGCTCGATTTGTTCTCTGTGCTGCACCCTGGATGCCTGTTGCCACGATGCTTGTAAAATGAGTGTCGATGTTGCCCCACCGCCCATTATTCTTTTAGGTCCCGACCCTTCTCGCCCCAAACCTCCACGGCAAGGCAAGTTGTCGCCACAATTGGGTGCAAGGCTGCTTAAATACTCAGCGGTCTTCCTTTCGCTTTCGGGGCTGGCGGGTGCCACTTTGGCCTTTGTCTATCATCAGCAAACAACGGCAGTTCCTAACTTGCCCAGCAGTTTGGCTCGACAGTTAACTGCCACGCTCATCGGCGCTTACGGCATCTTTTTAGTGATGATCGGCATCGGTTCCTGGTGGCTCGTGCTGACCCAAGAAAGTCGGCAGTTAGCCCAGCAAGAGTTAGACCAGCGCAACAACGAACTACAACAGGAAATTAAAGAGCGCCAACTGGCCGAAGCACAGCTTCAAGAAAAGGCGCAGCAATTAGAAGACACCCTACACAACCTGAAGCAGGCCGAAACCCAACTCATCCAAACCGAGAAAATGGCAGCCCTGGGCGGATTGGTGGCAGGAATTGCCCATGAAATTAGCACGCCCCTTGGCATTGGTGTCACCGCAGCATCATTACTGGTGGAAAAAACAGTCGCTTTTAACGAGCGTGTGGAGGCAGGCACTCTCAAGCGCTCTGACTTGGTGAAATTTTTAGATGTGGCCCATCAAAGTGCCCAGATGACGCTGACAAATCTAGATCGCGCCGCAGCCTTGATCCAAAGCTTTAAGCAGGTAGCCGTGGATCAATCGAGCGAATCGCGGCGGCTGTTTAACTTGGCCGCTTATTTAGACGAGGTGTTGCTTCAACTCAGCCCTAAACTGCAAGAGACACCTCACCGGATTCAGGTCGAAGGCGATCGCACCCTCGTACTCAACAGCTATCCTGGGGCGTTCTCTCAGATCGTCACCAATCTAGTCATGAATTCACTCGTTCATGCCTATGACCCCGACACAGCAGGTTGCATCACCCTTCACTTTACGCGGAATACAACCGGATTGCATTTTGAGTACACAGATGACGGCTGCGGCATCCCACCCCAGAACCTCAGCAAAATTTTCGAACCCTTCTTCACCACCAAACGGGGAAAGGGTGGCAGTGGCTTGGGTCTCCACATTGTCTACAACCTCGTGACACAAAAACTAGGCGGTACCATTTGTTGCAACAGTCAGGTTGGGGGAGGTACGACCTTTATAATCGAATTGCCGGATGTGCTGAGCTAGCAAAGTAGCCGCCCCTTCCTGCGATCCTGCCCTTCCTTCCCAAGCCGTATGAACGCGTTTGCCAATCGCGATGATGAAGAACTGCGCTTTGCTGACGAAACGGAAACCGACACCCTAGAGCAAAGCTGGAAAATCCTAATTGTGGACGACGATGCCGAAGTTCATACCATCACCCAACTTGCTCTGAGGGATGTGGTTTTTGACGACAAATCACTTACGTTTTTAAGCGCCTATTCTGCCCAGGAAGCGCAACAACTGGTGCAAGATCATCCCGATATTGCCATTATCTTTTTGGATGTGGTGATGGAGACCGACGATGCAGGGCTGAAGCTGGTGGAATATATTCGCGAGACATTAGGCAATCTTGCTGTGCGAATCATCCTGCGCACAGGACAGCCCGGTCAAGCGCCAGAAAGCATGGTCGCCGCAAACTACGGCATTGACGATTACAAAACCAAAACAGAGCTGACAGCACAAAAACTGACGCTATCTGTCCTCACGGCACTCAGAGCCTTTTCGACGTTGACGACACTGCTGGATTTCAGCCAAGGGCTAG
>DATNQK010000125.1:0-2967 GCA_036704065.1 Stenomitos sp. | reverse complement strand
TGCCAACCCATCGGCTTTGATTACAATCGGCACACCTTCAGCCTGTACATATGCGATCGCAGCAGCGGCATCAGTAAAACTTTGGGCCTTGGCCGTAGGGACACCAGCAACCTCCATCAGGGATTTAGCCCAGGTTTTGCTGGATTCGATTTGAGCGCCGGCTTGGGTTGGCCCAAACACCAACAGCCCCTGCTCGGTCAGCACATCTGTAATACCTTGGGATAAGGGAGCTTCCGGCCCCACCACCACCACATTGGCCTCCGTTTGACGTGCCAAGGCAGCAATGCCCTCAAAATCCATACTGCTGAGGCTGATATTTTCGCACTTGGGCAGAGTTGCGGTGCCACCATTTCCTGGAACGCAATAGACCCGATCCACCGCCTGCGACTGCGTGAATTTCCACGCCAGGGCATGTTCACGCCCCCCATTTCCCACGACAATGATCCGCACTGCTACCTCTGCTCTACTTTGAAAAAACTGTCCTCAATCAAGGTACACTGCATCGGGCCAACCTGCGATCGCTCCCTGCGGTTGTTCTGCTCAATCTGCTACCCCACCACAGCTTTGCTGCTTCTTTTTGCACAACACCTTTGAAGTTGTTATCTATATAGGGAAAGTAGATTTCAACCCCCTTTAGATAGAGCATGCGTCAAAACCACCTCAGGATTTGTAACTTTTGCTCGCTTTTGGTGAATACTGATGGATGAATACAGCAGGTTTTAGATTGATTCATTTGCCGCTGTGCTCTAACCCTCTGAAGTCGTTCTGAGTGCGCCCATGTCTGAGAACCTCAGCCTCAAGTCCGGTTCTGGCTCTGCTACCTTGGGTAGCCCTGCCGCTCCCTACACGTCTTTAGTCGAGGAGCATGCATCGCAACTCATTGATGAGTTGTTCCAAGACTTAAACGAAGCAATTGCAAAACCCAATCGGACTGAATCCGCTGCCTTGAGTTCGCGCACCCATCCAGACTCCTCCTGCTTGGTTCCCCTGCCCCCACGCAGCCCTGAACTGGAAGACAGTCTTCTCGTACCTTATGTTGATCTCGATCCCATCCTTGCGCCGCTACCGCAGCATGCAACGCTACAGCCAGAGACAGAAACACCCGAGCGTCATTTTAGATCGGGCTTATTGCTCGGTGTCGCCTGTGCCTCATTTGTAGGGTCATTTGGATTGTGGGTTGTCACGCAATTCAACCGTCCCGCTTCTGCTCCGGCGATCGCCCAAGCTCCGACAACAGCATCAGCCCTTGCAAATTCCGCAGACATTGCCTTCGCCAACGATTTAGCGGAAGGGCTACAAACAGCCAAACAGATGCCAGAACTCGTCCCCCCAGCGTCACCCGCTGTCGCTACCGCGCCTGTGGCAACTGCGGCACTGCCTCAGATTCCGCCAACTGTAGTGCCCTCTAGCTTGCCGATCCAGCCTGTGTTAGGCACATCTGCATCTCAACCAGTCGCCACTGTTCCCTCTGCCGTAAAGGCCCAACCGAAAGCCCAGCGTCCTACGGCCGTTGCTCCCAAGCAGTACCCTAAAACAGCGCGTCATACCGTTGCACTGACATCCGTTGGCAACCGTATCCCAATGCCCACATTGAACAATCCGAGTCAACCAGGAACGTCTACCCTCCCCAACCTTGCTCCCCAGACCCTGCCCATGAACAGCCAAGGTAAGGCCGGGATTACGGTGCAAGGAATTTTGGATTTAGGCCCTCAATCTGCCATCCTGATTTCTCGTAACGGTTCTACTCAAAATATTCGGCTCGGCGAAGTCCTCGATTCAACAGGGTGGGTTTTCCTGCGTGTCGAAAATGGGCAAGCCATTGTGCAACGGGGTAGTGAAATTCGTTCAGTAAGCGGGGGAGAGCAGTTTTAATCCTTTAGAATAGGGAGAAATACAGGTTGAAGCAAGAAGGACAGGGCTTTCCTTCCCTTCTTGCTGACGCTCTCAAAGGAAGGTTCTAGGGCTGTCCCATGAGCATATTTGAAGACATGAGTCAGTTTTTAGAGGCACGACTGGAAGAGTTTTTAAAGACCCATCCCAATCTCGAACTGCAAGTTTTAGAAGACCAACTGCGCGAACAAGAAGAAGACACGCGCAAGTTGCTAGATCAACTGGCTACTGAAGAGCAAACGAGTCAGCAAAACATTCTGAAAACAGCTCAAGAAGTGCAACGGTGGCATGAACGCATTGCCAAAGCGGAGCAAGCCAATCGTCCAGATTTGGCACAGGCGGCTCGTGAACGCGAAGCAGCGTTTCTGCGCCAAGGGAACCAGCAATGGGCGCAGATGACCCTAACCCAACAGCACATTCAACAAACTCAAGCCCTGGCCGAGCAGCTTAAAGTGCGTCGCCGCGATCTTCAAATCAAAATTAAGGAGCAGGCTCAAGCCTCTGCTCAACGCCAACCTACACCACAGGCATGGCAAAGCTCTACTGCTTCTGTTCCTTGGACGAGTTCTGCTTCAGATATCGCAGATCCCCTCGAAGAACAATTTAAGCGTTGGGAAATGGAAGAAGAGTTGGACGCGCTGAAGAAAAAAATGGGGCGGTGACAGTGCCTAGACAAAGGGCATAGTAATCCAATCACCGCTCAACTGTACAAACCCTGGTGTCTGGTCAAGAAGCGAACCACCACAGCAACACCAACATTGCCGCACTTGCAACCAACGCCAACCCTAAAAAGCCTCTGCTTTCTTGCGGATTGATAGGTTCAAAGGGCTCTGTTGCAGAGGGTTGAGGCATTTTAGGTTTAGAGGAACTCTTGCCACTAGACTGTCCTGCCACCCAGCTACGGTTGGCTTCGCGGGCATCGTTTAGGTCAGGAATCTGAGTCAGCCACTCGGCGCGAGATTGCAGCTTAGGCGCTTCCAGAATATACAGGAGCCGTCGACTTTGTTGGCGTGTTTCGCGATCGCCATGAGTTTGCAGTTGACGGCAAAGGGCTAAGGCCTCGTCTCTTTGACCTGC
>DATNQK010000124.1:0-2905 GCA_036704065.1 Stenomitos sp. | reverse complement strand
CGATGCGGCAGTTGTATTCCCCTCCATGCCTCAGGTGATGCGCCTGAACAAGATGGGCAGCTTTTCGCTGTCTCAGATTGGGCAATCCAAGAGCGTGATTTCCCAGTTCATGAAGAAGCGTAAGGAAAATTCAGGGGCTGGCTTCCAAGACGCCATGCTGAAACTGCTGCGCACCTTGCCGCAGGTCTTAAAGTACCTGCCCATGGACAAAGCCCAAGATGCCCGCAACTTTATGCTGAGCTTTCAGTATTGGCTTGGGGGTTCACCAGAAAACCTGGAGAACTTCTTGCTAATGCTGGCACACAAGTATGTCTACAAAGATGCAGATATTCGGGCAAAGGCAAACGGAAATACGGCTTTGGTCTACCAAGAGCCTGTCACCTATCCCGACATCGGGATTTGGCATCCCTTGGCTCCAGAAATGTTTGAAGATGTGCGGGAATATTTGAACTGGTTGAATTCCCGCCGTGATATTAGCGACGATCTCAAAGATCCATTAGCGCCCACCATTGGTCTCATTTTGCAGCGGACTCACTTGGTCACAGGTGACGATGCGCACTATGTGGCCCTTGTGCAAGAGCTGGAATCTCAGGGCGCACGGGTGATTCCTGTGTTTGCTGGCGGCCTTGATTTTTCTAAGCCTGTGGATTCTTTCTTCTTTGATCCCGTCAACAGCACGCCGATTGTAGACGCGGCAATCTCGCTCACCGGATTTGCGTTGGTTGGTGGCCCCGCTCGTCAAGACCATCCCAAAGCGATTGAGGCACTGAAGCGCTTAAACCGTCCTTATATGGTGGCTTTGCCGCTGGTGTTTCAAACCACAGAAGAGTGGGAAAACAGCGATTTGGGCTTACACCCGATTCAAGTGGCGCTGCAAATTGCAATCCCTGAGCTTGATGGTGCCATTGAACCCATTATTCTCTCGGGTCGTGATGGCAACACGGGTAAATCTATTGCCCTGCAAGACCGGATTGAAACCGTGGCACAGCGCGCCATTAAATGGGCCAACCTGCGACGCAAGCCCAAAGTGGCCAAGAAAGTTGCCATTACCGTCTTTAGCTTCCCACCCGACAAAGGGAACGTGGGAACTGCGGCTTACCTGGATGTGTTCGGCTCCATTTACAAGGTGCTAGAAGCGCTACAGCATAACGGCTACGATGTGGCCAACTTGCCAGAAACCCCAGAAGCATTAATGCTGGAAATTCTGCATGATGCCCAAGCCCAGTACAGCAGCCCTGAACTGAATATTGCCTACCGCATGTCGGTGCGCGAGTACGAGGCACAAACCCCTTACTCCAAGCGGTTGGAAGAAAACTGGGGCCCACCTCCAGGCACGCTGAACAGTGATGGCCAAAACCTGTTGGTGTTTGGGAAGCACTACGGCAACATTTTCATCGGCGTCCAGCCCACCTTCGGATACGAAGGCGATCCCATGCGCCTGCTGTTCTCTCGCTCTGCAAGTCCACATCACGGTTTTGCGGCGTACTACACCTACCTCAACCGCATCTGGGGCGCAGATGCCGTGCTGCACTTCGGCACCCACGGTTCCTTGGAGTTTATGCCAGGCAAGCAAATGGGGATGTCGGGCGACTGCTATCCCGATAGCCTCATCGGTACCATCCCTAACCTCTATTACTACGCGGCCAACAACCCCTCCGAGGCCACCATTGCGAAGCGTCGCAGCTACGCCAGCACCATCAGCTACCTCACACCCCCTGCTGAAAACGCAGGGCTATACAAGGGACTCAAGGAACTTGGTGAACTGATTGCCTCTTACCAAACGCTGAAGGATGGCGGACGTGGTGTTGCCATTGCCAATTCCATCATTGAGCAGTGCCGCATTGTCAATCTTGATAAAGATATTGTGTTGCCGGAAGGTGATGCCAAGGATTTAACCCCAGACGAGCGCGATACGTTGGTGGGTAAGGTCTATATCAAGATCATGGAGATTGAGTCTCGTCTATTGCCCTGTGGGTTGCACACCATTGGTAAGCCGCCCACCGCAGAAGAGGCGATCGCAACCTTGGTCAATATTGCCAGCCTGGATCGTGAGGAAGAAGGCATTGTCAGTCTGCCTCGGATGATTGCCAACAGCGTCGGTCGTGACCTGGATGAAGTGTTCCAGAATAGTGATCGCGGCATTCTAGAAGATGTGCAGTTACTCAATGACATCACCCAGGCAACCCGAGCCGCCGTCACTGCGATTGTGCAAGAACAAACCAATGCGGAAGGTCGGGTGGAACGGGTTTCCATCTTGAACTTCTTCAACATGGGCCGTAAAGAACCTTGGATTGAGGCACTGCATAACCTGGGTTATCAGAACATCTCCGCCGAATCCATGAAGCCGTTGATGGAATATCTAGAGTTCTGTCTCAAGCAAGTAGTGGCAGATAACGAGTTGGGTGCATTGCTCAAAGCGTTAGAAGGGGAGTACGTGCTCCCTGGGCCAGGTGGCGATCCAATTCGTAACCCCGATGTATTGCCAACCGGCAAAAACATGCACGCCCTTGACCCACAGTCGATTCCAACAACAGCGGCGATCGCCTCTGCGAAGGTAGTGGTTGATCGGTTGTTGGCACGGCAACAGCTTGAAAATGGCGGTACATGGCCAGAAACCATCTCGATGGTGCTCTGGGGAACCGATAACATCAAAACCTACGGTGAGTCTTTAGCTCAGGTGATGTGGATGGTGGGCGCTCGGCCCATTCCAGACTCCTTAGGTCGTATCAACAAGGTAGAGTTGATTTCTTTGGAAGAACTGGGACGTCCACGTGTAGACGTGGTCGTGAACTGCTCTGGTGTTTTCCGCGATCTGTTTGTGAACCAGATGGCGCTGTTAGACCAAGCGGTGAAGATGGCTGCTGAAGCAGATGAACCATTGCACCTTAACTTTGTACGCAAACAT
>DATNQK010000123.1:0-12391 GCA_036704065.1 Stenomitos sp. | reverse complement strand
CAGCCCTAGGGCCAACGCTGTAAAGTCTGCGGCATTGAGTAGGCTTTCTTGCGACTCATAGGCACGTGTCACGATCAAAATATGATGATCCATCACATTGAACTTATTGAGCAGCACAAGATGACTGGGCGACAAGTTGGCGACAAAAAGATTCTGGTCGTAGGGCAAGAAAGGATTGAAATTTTTCGGTTGCTGTTGTTTCGCCGTTTCTTTGCGCTGGATATTTGCCAAAATCCGTATTAAAAAGCGCACGTCTTGCTGTTCTATCCAAGTGTAGGTGGTGGCAATGGGTAGGAGTGCGCCGCAGGCAAGGGCATGTTCTGTTTGATGCTGAATTCTAGGCCACAGCGTTCCAGGTTGCAGCCAACCTTGTGTAGCAGTAGGGGAAGAATTCTGAACCATTGTCTTGCCCATTCAGAAAACAGGAGGATACGTTCCACAACGTATCAGTCTTCGGATCGTTTTGCCAAACTTTATCTGTAGAGATAAGGATGGCCAAGTATTAATTTATCTAATGTTGGGTTGTAGCCGATCGCTTAGGTGTCCTCGACGATGTGGTGAATGTTTTGCTCCCAATGCTGGCCATTAAAACTCTCAATTTCAAACTGCTGTAGCAGGCGATCCAGTGGTTCATCGTCTAAGCAACGGAGGTTGACGTCAAAATGGTTGGGATGCGATCGCGGTCTGTAAAAAGGGTGCATCCCACAGATGCGGCAGAACAAGTGTTTTGCTGTCCCTGTATTAAAGGTATAAAGGGTCAGCGCATCTTCCCCTTGCAGCAATTCAAATTGCTCTGGGGGGACAATGAGGTGTAAAAATCCCTTTTTGTTGCAGATAGAACAGTTGCACTCAATGGCTTTGAGCTGTGTCACCTGAACTCGGAACTGAATGGCACCGCAATGGCAACTGCCATGAAAGTCGCGAGGCAAAGCAGAACTAAGGTTGGCGTTAACGAGGGGTTCCATCGTTACAGTGGTGTGTGGCCTAAAGGGGACGTGACGCTGTTGATATTACGATTGTACGCGGCCTTGCTTTAAGCAGGGAGCGTTTTTGGGGTGATGGCCTTGAACCTGCTGCGGCTTTGTTGGATGGCGCAGGTTGATGCAGCCATGGCAGGATAGGTAGGGTTCAGCGACCTGCGCCTAAGCCCACGATAATAGAAAGAAAACCCCTTCCGAGAGCACAGCCTATGGGACACCAGCAACGTTATCTCCTGATGGGAGGCGTGATCGGTGCTTTTGTGTGTGGTGGTGGACTGTATGCCAGCCCTTACATTGCGCTTTACCAGATGTACCAAGCGGTTGAGCACCATGATGTGGCTGCTTTATCCAATCACGTCAATTTTCCTGCCCTAAGGGAGAGTCTTAAGGTGAATCTGCCAACGCTGGTTGATCAAGAAGTTGCGCAGCAGAGCAATCCCATTGTGCGCGTTATTGGCAGACTCTTTACCGGTGTCATGCTGGATTCAACCATTGATAAACTGGTGACGCCAACAGGTATTACTGCATTGCTGCAAGGACAACGGTTACAGCTGGGGATGCCGGGTCAAGCACAGTTTTCTGACAAGGCGACTGCTGTGGAAGTGAAGCCTCGCTATGAGTCGTTTAATCGCTTTACGGTGGCTATTCAACCTAAAAATAAGGTGCATCCGCCTGTGGAGCTGATTATGTCGCGAGACTTTTTAAGTTGGAAGGTGTCGGGAGTGAGATTTCCTCGCTTGTAGCGGTTCACTGCATGGTTCGCTGTAGTCGCTGTAGTGATAAGAGGTTGCGTTCGGTATCTAGGGATAAATTCGCACTTTGTGACAGGATAAGGCTGAGTAAGTCTTAAAGAGCGGTTCTATCATAATGTCCCCAGATTTGACAGTTCGAGTTCGAGTGCCAGCAACCACCGCAAATATTGGGCCTGGTTTCGACTGCTTAGGCGCAGCGCTATCGCTGCACAATGAGTTTGAATTTCGCGAGTGTGCTCCTGCTACGTCAGACCCTCAGGCAGAGGCGCCACATTTGACCATTACCGTAGAAGGCTCTGAAGCAGAGGGCATTCAGGGCGATCGCAGTAATTTAGCCTATCGCGCTTTTTGTCATTACTTTGCCAAGCGACAACTTCCGGTTCCAGGGCTGCATCTGACCATTCATCTCAACATTCCCTTAGCGCGTGGCTTGGGCAGTTCAGCGACGGCGATTGTGGGCGGATTGATGGGCGCCAATGCATTGTCAGGTTCGCCGTTACCTCGAACGGAGTTGCTAAATTTAGCCATTGAGCTAGAAGGACACCCAGATAATGTTGCTCCTGCCCTTTTAGGGGGGTGTCAACTGGCGACGATGGATGAAACCACGCAAACCTGGACCCTATGTCCACTGGAATGGTCCCCTACGATTGTGCCCGTGGTTGCGATTCCAGACTTTGAATTATCGACCGAAAAGGCACGCGGGGTGCTTCCTAAACAATGTTCTTATCAAGATGCGATCTTTAATAGCTCGCATTTGGGCTTACTAGTAAAAGGTCTAGAGACTGGACGGGGGGAATGGATCCGAGTTGCATTGCAGGACCGACTGCACCAACCCTATCGCACGGCACTCATTTCAGGTTTTGCTGAAGTGTACAGTGCCGCAGTGAGCAGTGGTGCGGAAGGGTTAGTGATCAGTGGTGCTGGGCCGACACTTTTGGCGCTCAGCCCCGTTAAATGTGCGGAATCCGTCGCCATACAGATGAAAGCAGCGTGGCAGCAGATGGGTATCTCATCACGTGTTGCCATACTCTCCCTTGAGACTCAAGGTGCCATAATTGCATGACTCGGCGGTTGCGATCCTAAAACAGAGCTTGATGTCGACTAAACAGTACAAGCTTAAACACCAGTAAAGACTCCCCTATCCAGGCAAGACGGATGCTCTGCACAGTGCGTTTGGGCTTATTCCTGGGGCACCCATAGTTTGTCACGAGTCGAAGGGTATGCATCAACCATCTGTTAGAACCGAATACGAAAAGCGACTCGCAGCGTTTTATCAGTACCTTCACGACTTACAGAAGCAAGATTCAGTTGCGGCAATTGGGAAAGCGACGCTTCACTTTCTCAAGGAATGGTTTCAGTTTGACTTGATCTGGATCGCTCATTGTCAAACGCAGTCCCAGGTACTAACAGGCATTGATGGTGTACTGCCGAATCCTGGTCGAGACCAAGGTGTTTTGCACCGTGAGCAACCCATTTTGCCAGGGGATTTGTTCGACCAAGTTTTGCTAACAGGGCGATCGCAACAAATTCCCAGCTTAAAACAAGAGCAACGGGTGGGAGAGTGGCAGGCGATCGCCCAACGCCAGGGCATTCAAGGAACGCTTGTGCTTCCGATTCGGTATCGTCAGCAACCCTTGGGCATTCTTTTAGTGGGCACCACCCTCTGGGGTGGTCACCCTCGCTCCGAAGAGCTGACCGAACTTAAGATGCTAACGGAGACGTTGGGTGCAGCACTCTACACCTTAAGGGAGCGAAGTGGCGCTCAGCCCACGACTCATGCACCACATCAATTGGCGGACGTCGTAGACAAAATTCTGTCAAATTCTCGCCTAGAGGATCGGGCAAAGGTTGTACTGGAGTACATCCATGCTGTGATTCAACCCTCGCGCACCTGTCTTTATGCCTTTGATTCGCAGGAGCAGTCTTGTCGATTGCTGGACATTTATACAGGTTCTTCTGGGAAACGAACCACTACACGATCAATTCCCATTGTTGAAGTTGCCCTGCAAGATATCGCTGCTTTTTATCAATACACCTTGCAGAATCCGCTGGTTGCAGTAGCCGATGTACAGGGGATGATCAGCAATCAGTATGCGCCGACTCGCCTCATGGGCATGACCCGTTCACGCGCATGGCTGAGCGCACCTATTTTTGATCAAGGAAAATTGGTAGGTGTTTTAGCGGCAGAGCATCAAGAGGCTCGGCTTTGGAACGATCAAGATAAGCAGTCCATTCAGTTGATGGCAAAGCTGTTAGGGCAAGGGGGGCAGAGTGACCCCACTAGCATGCCCTTGGGGCTAGGGGAGCAGACTTCGCTAGATAGCTTATTCAATGCCTTAAGAGACACCGATGACCAATCTGAACAATGGGAGAAAACATTGTTCTATTGCCTGGAGCAGATTGGGTTACAGTTTGCCCTGCGCTGGGCTGCGATTTTCACCTACCGCGAGTCCGACGAGTCCTATTACTGTCGGGCGCAATTTGTACACAAGAAGAGACAATCTTTGCCCAGTTGCCTGCCTGAGTTAAGCGATGTAGATGCCAAGTTACTAAGGCGGATGTCTGCCCCCTTAGGTATTGTGTCGATAGAGCAAGATCTGCGGCTGTTGAACTGGCGTCAACCCTTGGCAGATCGAGGAGCCCAGGCTTATCTATTAATTAAACTCAATCCTGGCAAGGCCATTGGTTCTTTTCTATTATTAGGGAGCGATTTGCAGCGCACTTGGACACCCAATGACATGGAAATGGCCGAGTCTGTTGGCAAAAAATTAGGTCACTTATTTGAGCGACGTGAGGCTTGGCTGCAAATTCAGGCGAAGTCTCAAGCCATGACTTGCCTGAGCCAGGGTTTGCAATCAATCCAGCAAAACCGTAAGTTAGAGTCTTTGTTTTCGGTTGCTGCACAAGCGTTACAGCAGTTTTTGGGAACCGAGGCGCTGATGATCGTCCGGTGGGAGCCAGGGCAAACCGAAGGAACAATTGCAGGGTTAATTAATACCTCTAAAGTCCAAATTGATGCCAGTCTTCCCATTCCATGGCAGACCGATCCGCTGATTCAAGAACTGTTAAGGCAAAGTCAAACAGGTTCCGATAATTCTGCTTCGGGGTTGGCCCATCTGCGAGGCCCGATTCAGGAATGGACGGGTCAGAATAATGGATGGATTAGAGGGATGGGATATGCCGAAATTCTGGCTATCCCGATGGTGTTGTATCCCGAAGATCCTTGTTTGGGAATGGTTGTGGCCCTTGACTATCGTCATCAGTATTGGTCTGATTTCCAAAAGGAAGGCGTCAAACTATTAACAGGTGAACTGACGGCCCACTACCGATCACACTATCTACTTGGCAACTTGGCCCGAACTCAAAAAAGACTCGAATGCCTTAATTGGTACAAGCAGCGTCACCTTGAACATCTCTGTCAAATGTGGACTGAGCAGATGTCTAAGTTTCAGGTTCTGCTCTCTGGCCCAGCTTCGGAAGGCAGTACAGGGGGGACGGGGCTTAAGGGGAGACATCGGCACCCAGCTGGAGAACTCTATCAGGCGTTTAGTGCGATGGAGCAGATCCTTAAAACTGAAGTGTGGGATCTGCAACTGAGTGCGGACACACTGCCGTTGGCAACCCTGCTACGTCGGGCGCTGGAGCGTATTGAAGAGGTGTCTAAGGCCCGTCAATTATGGATTCAAATTCATAATTTGACGCCCAGTGTCTCGATTCAAATTCCTGGCCCTAAGCTGGAATTGATGCTGGTCGAACTTCTGCTTGCAGCGTGTTATCGCTCTAAAAGTGGCGATCGCATTGATGTATGGTGTCGGGTGCTGCAAGACAATTGGATTGAAATTTCCATTACGGACAACGGTAAGCTGAATCCGCAGTTGATTCATGCCTTACAGCAGCGCTCCTCTCAAGTTCCGCTAGAGCAATCGGTTTTGGAATCGGTGCCAGGGCTGCATTTTAAGGTGTGCCAATCGTTGGCAGAACGTCTAGGGGGGCATTTGGAAGTTGCGCTGCTGGAGGATGGACGCTCCCTGAGCCGCTTCATTTTGCCACTAACTCCATCTCAACCGAACTAGTCTCCAGTTCCTCATACGTGCTGAAATTTGGGCGATTCGTCCTGACATGTTTGCTGCAAGACCTTCAGGGTTGCAGACTACTGCTGTGTTGAGAAAGGGCGAGGACATTTGGGCTTTGGTTTGTACTTAAAGTACACCTGATAGGGATGTTTTGATCTATATATGTATAGATTGAACATGGAATATTGATAGGGTTTTACTGTACTAAAAAACACTGTCGATTCTGTTAGAGCCTTACGCCAGAGACCTGTGAGCCCTGCTTCACGTCTCTTGTGTCCTTAGCAGCCAGGCTTGAATAGGTTCTGTCAATCCCAGTACCGATGCCGGAGTTATGCTCTGCGAAGATGGGGCTGTCCTGGAGTGATTGCCAGAGGTCGACATAGTAACGCTCCAATTCACATTGGAAAACGCTCTATCCACTAGCCTCCTGTAGAAGGATTGCCCGATGCTCAAGCATTTGGACTCAGGACAAAGACAGAGTACCGCCTTTAGTCTACCTCAGACCGCATTGGCGCTCTTCTTTCTGTTTTTTATTTCGGGGTTTACTGCGCTGCTGTATCAAGTGGTATGGCAGCGGATGCTGGGTTTATTCTCCGGCTCTGATATTCGTGCGATTACGCTTGTGGTTGCTGCTTATCTGTTAGGGCTAGGTTTAGGGGGATTACTGGGTGGGGCATTGGGCGATCGCCTCAGTCGCGCTAAGGCAGTACAACTTTACGGGTTTTGTAACTTAGGCATTGCCGCTTTTGCCATTGCTAGCCGCTTTGTGTTTTATGACTTTCTTTTCCGCCACTTTGCCCCTTTGGCACAATCTGTTGCTTGGACGGGGTTGATTGCGTTTGGCAGTTTATTAATCCCTACTGCATTAATGGGAATGTCTTTGCCCTTGTTGGCAAAGGCCATCAGTCCTAATGCTCAGCAAGCCGCATTACCCATTGGTCTACTGTATGGAATCAATACCCTTGGTTCAGGCATTGGCACCCTGCTCGGCGGTTGGTACATTATCGGCACATTGGGCTACGAACTAACGGTGTATCTGGGTGCCCTATTAAATGCTGTCGTTGGGGTTTTTGCGCTGAAGCTTGCTACGACCGTTCAGGCTACAACAGTGCCGAGAGAACCACTCCATGACAGGACACCTGCCTTACAAACGCCTTCTGGTGGAGAGGGGGTAGTGAGGCAATGGAGTATATTCGTCTTTTTGTCTGGCTTTTCAGCTATTTCTTTAGAAATTATTTGGTTTCGGGTTTTAGATACGGTTTTGCAGTCGATTGCTTACACCTATGCCCACTTACTTGCATTTATCTTGATTGGTAATGCGTTGGGGAGTATCTTGGGGGCACGAACTGTGCAGCGTATCCGTCACCCCAGGCAAGCCTTTTTGTGCATTCAAGGTATTGTGGCTGCCTATTCGGCGATCGCAATTGGCAGCTTGAGTTTATATTGGCAAGCCCATCCTATCGATCTGCGGTCTGATATTGGATACATTGATCTCAACCATGTGGCCCCGACGCTGCTACTGAAATATATTGCGCTGCCTTTTGCCTTAATGGCGGTGCCTAATGTGTTGTTGGGCTTTTCGGTTCCGCTAGTGCAACAAGCGGTTCAAACCCAAGATCGGCAGATTGGGCAACGGGTGGGAGTGATTCAAATTGCAAATATTCTAGGGAATACCATTGGTAGTCTTGCCACCGGGTTGTTATTTCTCGACACCCTGGGCACTGCGGGCTCATTGCGCCTCATTGTGTTGTTTGGCTTAGGCTTTGTGCTGCTCAGCTTGCCGTTTAGCAGAAGGTTTATGCAGCCTTCAGGGATAGCCACGGGTTGCCTCATTGCTGTTTTAGCCACCACCGCAGTGGTATTTCCGAATAATGCCCGACTTTGGGCAGCGCTACATGGCATTCCGCCACAACAGTACTTTCTAACGGCAGAAGATGCTACAGGGGTTGCAGGGGTTGTTGAGGCCAACGGAGAAGGAACGTTATTGGCCAGCGGCCAAGCGCAAGCAAATTTTCCCTATCTACGGGTTCATGCGCTGTTGGGGAGTTTACCTGCCCTAATGCATCCTGCACCCAAAAACGTGATGATCATTGGTTTGGGTTCGGGAGGGACGGCCCATACGATTGGGATTAATCCGCTCACGGAGTCGGTACAAGTGGTTGAACTTTTGGGTGCTGAGTTGGATGTGCTACGCCAGTACGCCCATCGACCCATTGGTAAGCCGCTGCGTGCTTTATTCCAAGATCCGCGTTATCAGTTCATTGTTGGTGATGGACGCCGAGAACTCACCCTGTCTCACCAGAAATTTGACCTGATTGAAACCGATGCCATTTACCCGTGGCGATCGCGTGCAGGTTTGCTGTACTCACAAGAATTCTTCCAGGAAGTTCAGGCTCATTTGGCTGCTGGCGGTATGTTTGTGGAGTGGAATTCAGGGGTGGGTGTAGCCCAAACGCTTCGCAACGTTTTTCCCTATGTCACTCAGTTAAGCCTAGGCCACGATCTGTATGTGCTGATTGGCAGCGATCACGCCGTTGAATTTAATCGCTCCCTGTTGCTCAGTAAACTGCGTTCTGTTGCAGCTACAAACTTTCTTAAGCAAGCCAATGTTGATGTTGCTCCGCTGCTTCAAGATGTGGAATCAGCCGGAGTCACAATGTATTCTCATCTACACGATGGGCAACCCAAACCGATGATTACCGATTTATTTCCGCGCTCAGAATACTATCTCAATCAATCTTTTAGTCCCTAATCATGCGTTCTTTCAGCTCTCGTCTTCTCATCCGGTTTGGCGTTACAGTGCTATCAATTGTTGCGCTTCTGAGCAGTATCCTGCTGTGTAATCTTGCTCTGGTTACCGCTGCTCCTCTTGCTTCCTCTCAATCTTCCTTGCGCCCTAACGAGATGCGAAGCTTAATTGAGCAAGCAAAAGATGCATGGGTTGCGGGCAACGGAGCA
This sequence comes from Stenomitos sp., assembly GCA_036704065.1. GTDB lineage: Bacteria > Cyanobacteriota > Cyanobacteriia > Thermosynechococcales > Thermosynechococcaceae > JAAURS01. The sequence continues at coordinate 3,628 of DATNQK010000123.1, read as the reverse complement.
GCCTTTGCCCAATTGTTTGTTGAAGACGGTGAACTAATCGTGCCTGGTCAACGCTGGCAAGGACGCGCTGTGATTCAAAGAGAAAGCGATCGCTTTAACCAAGATTTTTCAGTCACGATTGAGATCCAAAGCATTTTAATAGAAGGTAATCATGCGGCGGTTGCCTGGAACTGGTGCGAAACGCCCAAAAAGGTAAGTTTGGGGTCTTCTGTGCCAGTACGCCAAGCTCAAGATGCGATTTTTGTAGATTTTGAAGCAGGCGGTATCCGGCGATGGCGAGAGTATATCGATAACGAAACCCCTCAGCATTGGCCGCATTTTTGTCCCTAACACCATAGTTCCCAACGTAAACTCACTCTATTGGAGCGAGAGAGGATGGTTTGGCGTAGTTATCCTACCTCTTCTCATGCAGAAGGAAGAAGAATAGCACAGCCAACATTTTTAATGCTGTAACTGTAACCGGAGAAGCCGGACACCTCATCCGCCAAGGAACTTATTTAGAACTGCTACCGACGCCAATTCACAACTTTAACGCTACATCGGAATAGATTAAGGATACAGTGATTGAACAATATCAACCAGATAACCTTAAGAAAATTACCAAGACAGTCGGTGTAGTGGGTGGTGTACGCCTAGGGGCTGCGATCGCACATCGAGTAGCACAATCCTTAGCGGATGATTGAGGTAGTCTGTTAGCGCAATTGCCTAGCCTGCCTTATTTCCCCCATCTTTTAGCTCAGTAACGCTCCTTTGAGCGGTATCCGGATAAACCGAGCCAAAATCTTTCACTGCCTCGCCAGACTCTTTCAAGATTCTTTCTGCTCGCTGTAGCGGCTTCCCTTCCACTTCGCGAGCTTCCCCTTTCCATTCTCCCGTTGTTTTGGGTCTTTGGGTATCAGCCTTGTAGTCATCCTGATGCACAACTTCATTGAGTTTTTTGCTGACAGATGGATTACTAAAACTTGGGTTTACATTGGTGCCAAAAAAGATAGCTAATACTAAAAAGACGGGTAAAAATTGTTGTAACTTAAACCTAGATGTTTCAGAGAAAAAAGAAACAATTTTAGTAAATACTCGTGACGCTAAACTAACCATTTTACTTTCCTTGGAAACAATACCTGAAGACTACGGGGCTAAAAATTCATGCCCCTTGGCAATGGTTTGAGTATAGCTACCAGTCTTTTGATGGGTATCTTTCGCAAGATATAAATAAGGGCTTAAAAACTCGTGTGCAAGAAATATTGAAATATTCCCTCTGGTTAACTGACAAATAGGGAATATCTCTTACACTTTTGGGTTGTAAAAAAATGAAATTCTTGAAAGAGCTTGCTTGCAGATGCAGGTTTTTGAGTTGTAAATGCCTGCCATCCGCATATTTCAAATTCTTTGAGTGATGAATCAGTCAAAATACAGAGGGGTTAGTCAATCGCATTCAGTACAGTGGGGTTTAAGACAATGTCAATGCCCAGTATCTGTAAAGGATTGAGACAAATTAGTGACTCAGCAAAGAAATGAAAAGCCCACACAGAATACCCTGGGTAAGATCGCAGAAGTTGCGCTACGCAGCCAAATGGATGAGGTCGAAGAACTGAATGTCGATCTCCAAGCCCATCCCTTGCAATTGGTTCAAGGAGAAGTAGAATCTGTTGCGATCGCAGGCGAAGGAATTGTAGTACAGAACGACCTACGTGCTAGCAAGCTCGACCTCCAGACGAATAAGGTTGCAATTGACCCCCTAAAAGCTGTATTTGGCGAAATTGTTATTACCCAGCCCACCCAGGCAACTGCCGAGATTGTACTGACTGATAGCGATATTAATCGAGCCTTTAGCTCTGAGTATGTATTAAATAAGTTGCAAGGATTAACGGTTTCTTTAGAAGGAAAGCCTGTTGCTCTAGATGTCAAGAAAGCAAATTTGACCTTGCCCGGTGGTGGAAAAATCGTCCTTGATTCTGAGATTTTTTTTCCTGAGACAGGTGAGCTTCGCTCCATTGCATTCAGTGCCATCCCTACTGTAGCTTGCGATGGTCGAAAAGTAGAGTTGAAAGAGATCTGCATTGATGAATCCATAGGGACTTCCCAAGACTTGATTCTTCCTTTGATTCAAGAAATGCAGGACTTATTAAACTTCCAGAATTTTGATTTGCAAGGGATGACGCTTCAGCTAGATAGCATTCGAGCAGACCTTGGAAAGTTCATCATGAAAGGTCATGCCCTGATTGAAGAGTTTCCTGAGAGTAACTAGTTCACACCCGTTTAGGAGGCTTAAATGGCGACTACTTCTAATCACAATCCAATTATTGAAGAATCCGAGCAAGATTATCGCGATAGTGGCATTCCTAGTACCGCTGCGATCGCAGGTCATCCCCTTCACCCGTTGCTGGTTACCTTTCCAGTTGCCTTATTGGTGTGTGCTTTAGGCAGCGATATTGGTTTCTTTTTAACGCGCAATTTATTTTGGGCTGATGCCTCTTTATGGCTGATTGGTATAGGATTGCTTACTGCAATTTTGGCCGCCATTACAGGAATTTTAGACTTTGTCAAAATTAAGCGAGTGCGGCAAAGACAAGCAGGCTGGTTCCACCTGGGCGGCAATGTTGTGGTCTTGCTGGCAACCATTGTGAATTTAAGTTTGCGCTGGAACGATCCAGTGGGTGGCTTGCTGCCCTATGGATTGGCCCTCTCTCTTTTCGTGTCTACCCTTTTGGGTATTACGGGCTGGTATGGAGGCGAACTGGTTTACCGACACAAAATTGCTGTGGTTGGTAGCAGTACTCGACATACATCTTAAGAGGCTCACCCGTTAGCGATTCAGTGACCAAACCACTGAAAACTTTATCTTGCACAACCCGGATCGACTACTGCAGTGGGAACGACTATGGAAAGTTACGACGTCATCATTATTGGTGCAGGACATAATGGTTTAACTTGTGCTGCCTACCTGCTCAAAGCAGGCTATAGCGTACTCCTGTTAGAGAAGCGCTCTGTGCCAGGGGGTGCTGCAACCACCGAAGCGCTCTTCCCCGACACTGCTCCAGAATTCCGTTTTAATCGCTGTGCGATTGACCATGAATTTATTCACTTGAGCCCAGTGGTTCAGGAACTGGAGCTAGAAAAATATGGGCTTGAGTACCTCTTTTGCGATCCGGTTGTTTTTTGCCCTCATCCTGATGGGAAGTATTTTTTAGGGCATAAATCGGTTGAAAAAACCTGCCAAGAGATTGCGCAATTCCACCCTCGGGATGCAGAACGCTATGCGGAGTTTGCGAAGTTTTGGCAGCAATTTATCAGCATGAGCATCCCCATCTTCAATGCGGTGCCAAACTCTATCCCTGACATTATTAGCAACTATGACCTAGCTAAGCTAAAGGATCTGTTGTCCCTCGTGGGAGGCCCTCATAAAGCATTAGACTTCGTCAGAACCATGCTCACCAGTGCCGAAGACATTCTGCACGAGCAGTTTGACTCGGAATTTGTCAAAGCGCCATTGGCCCGTCTTGCCTCTGAATTAGGTGCTCCCCCATCGCAAAAAAACTTGGCGCTGGGTTCAATGATGATGGCTATGCGTCACAATCCCGGTATGGCCAGACCCAGAGGTGGAACAGGTGCGTTGATAGATGCCTTGCTT
>DATNQK010000122.1:0-1589 GCA_036704065.1 Stenomitos sp. | reverse complement strand
TGTTTTCGATGGCCAATATTGTGCCGCAAGCGCCTGACAACAATCGGGGTCCGTGGGAGGCGTTAGAGCAGTACTGTCGCAATTTAACCCTTTCGGGTAAAGAGCTGTATATCGTAGCGGGGCCTCTTGGAGTAGGCGGTGAAGGGAGTGCTGGTGCGAAGCAGGCGATCGCCCACGGTAAAATCACCGTTCCCGCAGCGCTGTGGAAAATTATTGTAGTGAATCCTAAACCGGGCTTAGGGCTAGGGGGCATTACCGAAAACACGCGCACCATTGCGGTGTTGATGCCCAACCGTCAAGGAATCAAGGACACCGATTGGCGTCAGTTTCGCACCAGTATCCGTGATCTAGAGCGTCGCACGGGGTATCAGTTTTTAAGCAACGTGCCGCAACCCGTTCAGGAGAGTTTAGAGACACAGGTCGATGGAATTTAATTTCCATGGGTTTGGTCAGTGCTGGGCAAAACCCATCCCGACCCCATCTAAAATAAAAAAACAGCCCATTTGCAGGAGTAATTTGTGGAGTCTCAATACAGCCCCGCCAAGATAGAGAAAAAGTGGCAAAAAAATTGGGCCGCGCTTAATCTGAACGATACGTCGACGGATTCCAGCAAGCCCAAGTTTTATGCACTGTCCATGTTTCCCTATCCCTCCGGGAACCTGCATATGGGTCATGTTCGGGTTTACACCATTACAGATGTGATTGCTCGGTTTAAGCGCATGCAAGGGCATCGTGTTTTAAATCCGATGGGATGGGATGCCTTTGGTTTGCCTGCAGAAAATGCAGCCATTGAGCGCAACGTTCACCCCGCTAAGTGGACTTATGCCAATATTGCGCAGATGCGATCGCAATTGAACGAGCTGGGCCTCTCCTTTGATTGGCAGCGAGAAGTCACAACCTGTTCGCCCGATTACTACAAGTGGACGCAGTGGATTTTCTTGCAATTTTTTCAGGCTGGATTGGCTTACCAAAAAGAAGCACTCGTGAACTGGGATCCAATTGACCAAACGGTCCTTGCTAACGAGCAAGTGGACAGTGAGGGACGGTCTTGGCGCTCTGGGGCCAAGGTGGAGCGTAAGCTGTTGCGCCAGTGGTTCCTCAAAATTACAGAGTACGCGGAACAACTGTTGCAAGATTTAGAGCAATTGAACGGGTGGCCAGAGCGGGTGCGCTTGATGCAGGCCAACTGGATTGGGAAGTCCACTGGCGCGCAGGTAGTTTTCCTGACCGAACAGGGTGATGAGTTGACGGTATTTACCACGCGGCCCGATACGCTGTGGGGTGCGACCTTTATGGTGATTGCGCCGGAACATCCCTTAGTGGAAACCTTAACAACGCCAGAGCAAGCAGAGGCCGTTAAGGCGTATCAAGCTGAAGCGGCTGGCAAAAGTGAACTGGATCGCACCGCTGAGGGGCGCGAGAAGACAGGGGTGTGGACTGGCAGCTATGCCATCAATCCGGTGAACCAAGCGAAGGTTCCCATCTGGATTGCGGACTATGTGTTGCTGGACTACGGGACGGGTGCCATTATGGCAGTTCCAGCCCATGATCAGCGCGACTTTGAGTTTGCCAAAACCTTTAACTTGCCG
>DATNQK010000121.1:0-3564 GCA_036704065.1 Stenomitos sp. | reverse complement strand
ATTGCACAGCCGCGCATTTTGCTCTTAGATGAACCCAACACAGGCGTTGATCCGGTGTCGCGGCGTGAGTTCTGGGATGTGTTGGCAGCGTTGGCAGCAGGAGGAATGACGATTGTTGTGGCCACGCCCTATCTAGACGAGGCAGAGCGTTGCAACCGGATTGCTCTGATGTACGAAGGTCATATCCGTGAAATTGGCACGTTATCTCAGCTCCGAGCCAATTTGGGTCTACAGCGATTGGAGGTGCGCACGCCGGATATCGCTGCCGCAGAGCAAGTGTTGTGGGCGCAGCGCGAACAAGTGGCTACTCCGGTTGCAGATGTGCAAACCTTTGGCGATCGCATTGATGTGTTGGTGCCGGATGCTGAACAGGATGGGCCGCGCATTCGTGAATTACTCAATCAGCAATGCATTGCTCCCACGAGTATTGAAGCCTCTGATGTCACTTTAGAGAATGTATTTGTAACCCGATTGCGTCAGCAAGGCTCGGATCCACTCTTTATTGCGTTTCCGCGTGCCAAAGCCAATTTAAACCGTTCAGCTCATACTCAGCCTTCTATTGCCATTGGTGCCTACGATCTATCCAAGACCTTTGGCAATTTTCAAGCCGTCAAGCAGGTCAATCTTGAGATTGGCTATGGCGAAATCTATGGTCTACTCGGTGCCAATGGCGCAGGGAAGACCACGACGATTAAAATGCTCTGCGGTTTGTTAGAGGCCAGCAGTGGCAAGATGGCTTTAGCTGGCCAAACCCGCAACCTACGGAACCCAAAACTGCGCCAGCGCATCGGTTACATGAGCCAAAAATTTACGCTCTACGATGATTTAAGCGTGGTTGAAAATTTAGCGTTTTATTGTGGTGTTTATGGTGTGCCTCAGTCTTGGCGTCAACGCAAGATTAATTGGGTGCTAGAGACCTGCGGCTTGCTGGGACAGGAACAAATGATTACGGGTAAATTACCTGGAGGCTGGAAACAGCGGGTGGCTTTTGGGGCATCGGTAATGCATGAGCCCGACATTTTGTTTCTGGATGAACCCACTTCAGGGGTGGATCCTCTAGCACGGCGGCAGTTTTGGCGGCTGATTAACGATTTTGCACGTCAGGGTACGGCTATTTTAGTAACCACCCACTATCTAGAAGAAGCAGAGCAGTGCAATCGGATGGGATTTATGGTGGCTGGCGAGATGGTATTACAAGGTTCACCCAGCGAAATCAAGGCTTCTCAGCCAGGGCAGTTGATGGAGTTACGGGTGGATCGCATTCAGGCTGCATCGGATTTGCTGAAACAGTTCCTAGAAAGTTGGCGGGTGTCGATCTTTGGCGATCGCCTGCATGTTGTTTTAGACCACGCCGATTTGGAGCTACCACAACTGCAAACAATGTTGAAAGATGCAGGGCTTGAGTTACTTTCTGTACGGCAAGTTCCTTTTTCTCTAGAAGATGCCTTTATTAGCGTGGTTCAGCGCACTGAGGCTGGCACAATGCACTTGGCAAATTGATGATGGGTAGCTTTGCTAAGGCTAGAATTTCGAATGAATAAATTGCTTTGAAAGTACCAGTAGCGTTTGTTGTTGATACAACTTCTATAAACTTTAGATGCCAGAGCGTTTATCGACGGTTGTTGCATATTCAGAGGGTCGAATCGGGGCACCTAAAGATTTAGAATAAACCTGTGTGAACTCAGCCCCTAATAATAAAATTTGGGCAGAATAGAACACCCAAATTAAAACAATAATAACGGAACCAGCAGCACCATAGGTGGAAGCGATATTACTATTGCCTAGATAAAACCCAATCGCAATCTTACCAATATTAAAAAGCAAAGCTGTTACAGCCGATCCGACCCATAGGTTACGCCAGGGTACTTTAACGTCAGGTAATACTTTGTAGATTGCTGCAAACAGCAGAGTAATAACAGAAAAAGAAATAATAAATTCTAATGTAGAGCCTAAAATTTGAGATCCAGGTATCAGACGATTAATCAAACCCGTAAATGCTACTAAAACAGTTGTGAGTAAGGACGAGACCAAAAGCAAGAAGCCAATCACTAACACCATGGCTAGGGATAGAAAACGTGATCGCAGAAATATGATGATATTTTTCCCTGGCTTAGGCTCAACTTCCCAAATAATATTGAGTGCTTCCTGAAGTTGCCCGAATACACCCGATGCCCCCAATAGAAGGGTAACAACACTGAAGATCGTTGCAACAGCACCACCAGAATTGGGTTTTTGCGTATTTTGCAACATAGACTGAATCGTTGAAGCCCCTTCTCGACCCACGAGCCCTTGAATTTGGCCAATGATTTCCCCGCGTACAGCCTCCTCGCCGAAAAAGACCCCTGCAATTGAAATTGCAATGAGCAGCAATGGCGCAATTGAAAATACTGTGTAATAGGCTAAGGAGGCTGCCAGAAGTGGAACTTTATCTTTCTGCCATTCTGCAAAAGTGCCTTTTAAAAGTTTCAAGATGCGCTGGGATTTCATAGCCGTACCAAAATACTCAAAAAGATGGGTTGAAATAGGTAGGCTTAAATTTTATGAACAGCATTAATTCAGAACATTGAACTTAAGAGGGATTTTTAAGGCAGAAGATAGTTATTTGCTCGAAATACATCACTGTTTTTTTGCTCAATCTCAATATTCTTTATATTCAAACCAATGCATCTAATGTGCCAATTTGAGAAAGCGTATTGATCAGTTGTTCAATCTGGGCTTGGGTATGAGTTGCCATCACTGAAAGCCGTATGCGGCTGGTCGGGACAGTGGGGGGGCGAATGGCAGGTGCATAAATGCCTTGGTCTAGAAGCTGTTGACCTAGCTTCAGTGCCTGTTCTGCATTGTTAAGCTCTACACACACAATTGGCGATTCTGAGGGTAAGAGGCTGTAGCCAGAAAGGTGAGATAGGCCAGATTTAAGGTGCGCTATCCGCTGCCATAACTGTTGCCTAAGCTCTGGTTCAGATTGAATGATGCGGATTGCTGCAATTGCGGCTGCGGTGTCGCTGGGGGAAAGTCCTGTCGTATAAATCCAACTGGCTGCACGGTTGCGCAGGTAGTCGATTAGGGTTGCAGTTCCTGCAACATAGCCTCCTAGACTGCCTAAGGCTTTGCTCAACGTACCCATCTGAATGAGAGGTTGGCCGCTAAAGCCAAAATGTTCTACGCACCCCGCTCCGGTTGGCCCCAATACGCCTGTGCCGTGGGCTTCATCTACCAGAACCATGCTGTTGAATTCGGCGGCGAGGTTCAGGATCTCTGGCAAGGGGCAGAGGTCCCCATCCATGCTAAAAACACTGTCGGTCACAACAAGGCAGCGGCGGTGTTGGCTGCGATGTTGCACTAAGAGCGATCGCAGGTCTGCGGTTTGATTGTGGTTATACTCTAGAACTTTTGCCCCACTCAGCTTTGCCCCGTTTTTAAGACTGGAATGATTATAGGCGTCTCCTAAAATTAAATCTTTGGTACCTACAACAGCGGTAATCGTCCCCAGATTGGCCATATAGCCAGAGCTAAATATGATCGCGTCTTCTGTCCCTTTCCATTGGGCGATCGCCTGTTCTA
>DATNQK010000120.1:0-1910 GCA_036704065.1 Stenomitos sp. | reverse complement strand
GTCATTTTCATTTCACTCGATCACATTTCCCGATCGCCTTTTGGGGCTATTATGACAAGTGCCCAACGGTGTGCGTTACCCGCTGGTGGGCGGGACGAGATAAGGCGATTTTGCCGGAACCAACTCCAAGCTACGAAAAGTGCTTGAAAACGCGCCGACTCCCACCAGTCGGGTGCACGCTTTGTTGGGCGCATTTGAACTTGAACGAACTTCTAGTTTTGCTGGTACTTCTTTCGATTGTGACTTAAGAATGCGTAACTATATTTGCAATGATTTGGACAACCAGAAGAATAAGCAGAATGATCCCGTATGGCACGGAATAATACTTCCAAGTCATTAGCACAAATCCATAATTGGACGAGATGTAGAGGGCTACATATGGCACCAATAGTTTCCAATCCATTGTCTCTCGGAAGGGAATCTTCAAAATCCAGTCGTATAGGGCTTCGATCGCCAGAAATGCCAGAAAGATTCCCAGAAAGATAGTGTATCGTGGTGACTTATGCTCCTGTTGGACAAGGAAAATCGCATAAATGGCTGGGATCGCTAATAAAAGATACGTCCATCCAATTCTTTGCACAAGATCAAGGTGATTCTTCCGAATCAGAAAGATCAAAATGAGAAAAACACTGTTCACAAGACCCAGGGCGAAATAGAATCTTTCAAGCATTTTGAGTCTCCTTGTGCGATTCATTCGATTATGTCTCTCATGTTAGCCCAACGGTTAGTGGGGAAATGTGTCCTATAAAAGAGTACATCAATCCCCTTAAATAAACAAGAATTATTGGTAAGAAGGAAGCGCCCAACGGCTTGCGTTACCCGCTGGTGGGTGGGACGAGAGAACGCTATTTTGTCGGAATCAACTCCAAGCCACGCAAAGTGCCTAAAAACGCGGCGAGTCCCACCAGTCGGGTGCACGCTGTGTTGGGTTGACTTGGCATTTTCGATCTTTCTCTATTTATCATTTGCGATGGGTAGGTTTACTTACCTGGCCCATGATGATCTGTAATCGCCATGAAAATGTCGATTGTTTTCTGGTCACGAAATACTGCCTTGCTTTTGGTCCGTACAGGCGTCCTGTCATGGAGGCAATTTCGGAATAATCCTTATAATCCGCCACATAAGTAAATTGCTGGATCCGTATCGAACCTATGACTGGAATTCCATCCCAAATGGAACTATCCGTAGTGCAATATGTATCGGGATATCCTGGTTCAAATACTTCTGAGGGGGCACAATCCTTTGGCAGCCAGGCATACTCGGACATGAGTTCAGATGTCAGTTCCCCACAAAGAGCATTTGGAACTGCACCCAATTGAATGAGATAGCCGTTCGGTTTGAGTACTCGATAGGCTTCTTGCGGATTCAACTCTGCCCAAGCATTAATCACAACATCCACACTATTTTCGGGCAATGGTAAATGATCTCGATTTCCATTGATATAGTAAACATTTGTTATCTGGGCTTGTTGGAGTTGGCGGTTCCCAAACCATACAACGGATTGATACCAATCAATCGCAAATACCCTTCTGGCTTTTTCGGCTGCTCCGATCGCAGATCGCCCGGTTCCTGCTCCAATATCAAGAACGGTACAATTCGTTAAGTCCATGAGCGTGTGTAGCTTTTCCATCAGACCAACAGTGGATAAAGCATATTGATGATAGAGATCCGGATGTCTGCTACTCAGCCAATCAAATTCAAAATAACCAGGGATTGGATTGTCTTCATCATAGACCCGCCATGAATCTACGGGAGCTGCTTGTAGCTTGTAGCGGCTGCTGATGATTTCTTCCTGGGTTAAGTCCATGTTGCCCTTCTTACCTTGTTGAGTAGATTATTGCCTACTTCGTATTCCTGATATTTTTTCAACGTACCGCGTCAACCCAACGGTGAGCGTTAACGCGGCTGGG
>DATNQK010000119.1:0-8656 GCA_036704065.1 Stenomitos sp. | reverse complement strand
CCGCAATGAACCAAATGGGAGCCGAATCATCAAACCCATCGCCACTGCCTCGCGTGCGCATGGCGATCGCCGTTTCTGGCAGCGATCGCTCTTTACCCTGGCCCTCCAATCGCAACGCCTGTTGCCAATAATGGGCTAAATCAAACCCTGGCGCTTCTCCGTTGCGTGTCGTGAGCGTCCAAGCACAGACCTCGGTATCTGCCGCAGATTCGACCTGCACCGAACTGAGCAACACTGTCTCCAGTACATCTTCAGCAGGGAGTGCCACCGTGCGATCGCCCACCTGTAACAACACACAAGGGACCAAGAGCTGGGGTGCAGGCACCTCAATCGTAAACGTCGTGCCTTGGCCTGGCGTTGTAGCCAAACTCAGCTTGCCGCCCACTGCTGCAATTTGCTGAGCAACCACATCCATACCTACCCCGCGCCCAGACACCTCGGAAATGTCACTGCGCGAGCTAAACCCTGGCTGACACAAGATTGCTAATAGGTCAGCAGACGTTTGGGTTTGGGGTACCGTGAATCCTTTTTGCCGTGCCAATCGGTAAATCGCAGCGGCATCAATCCCCGCTCCATCATCTTGGATCGACACACGATAGAGATTCCCACGCCACCGCAGCGTGATGCAAATCGTACCCTGTGGTGGCTTGCCTTGCTGAAGCCGTGCTTCCATATCCTCTAGGCCGTGGTCGTAGGCATTGCGCAACAAATGCAGCAACGCAGGTTCAAGCTGTTGCAGAATCCCTGCATCCAACTCCACCTGTTCCCCTTCGACCACCAACTCAGCAGGCTTATGGTAGCGGTTGACCAAATCTCGCACAATCGCACGCGATCGCAAACCGAGATTTCGGAACGGCACCAGTCGGCTGGTTTCGATACCATCCTTAAGCTTTAAAACACTGCGATCCAACGCTTCCAGCCGATTCGCTGCTTGCTGGCGCACGGTTTCTACTTCCTGCCCTAACTCGGACATGCGCAGAATATTTTCCAGCAAACGGTTGAGCGTGGTGTAGCCTTGGCGATAGCGCTCTAGGGGCAAATTATGGCCAGAATCTTGCTCATCAGTGAGGGTTCGCAGCAGTGCATAGTCATCTTGCAACTGACGCAGACGCGCCAAAAACTGCCCACTTTCTTGGCTCAACGCTGATAGCTGAGACAACTGAAGCTGAAGCTTTTGCGAACTGTTTTTAACCGCCCTAGCGGCCAACAAAGTCTCAACCACAGATTGTGCAGAGCGATCCAGCCGTTCTAGAGGCACAGGAACTTGCAGCGATCGCGTTTGGTCTGCATTGGGCTCGACCGCTGCTGGAGTAGGCAGAGGCGTGGGTTGTTCTGCCGCTGCCACCACGGGGAGGGGAGAAGCAACCGTAGACTCCTCTAGATCCGTCAGTTCCAAGTTCAAAGGAAGCAAGGGTTGCTCTGTCAGCACCTCATCCGCATCGAAGGCCGTTGAGCCTGTATCGTCCAGCCAATGCTCTAAGGTTGCAAGCTCGTCTAACTCTGCCAGGGCTGGTGTTTCTAGCGCCTCAGCATCTGGGAATAACGTGAGCAGCGCATCTTCCTCCGCTGCCAGGGACACAAACGCTGCTTCGGCTCCTTTTGGAGCTTCACTGATCGCCGCTAGGAGAGATAAATCTTCTAGATCAAACGTAGAGTCCCACTCTTGCTCTCTTGCATAATGCGCTTCAATGGAGTCTTCGGCCCCCAAAGGAGCCAGAAGTGTCTCCAACTCAACCGTTGGCTCTATTTCTGCAAGGACGGCAGGGGAAGGTTCACTAACCTCTAAATCTTGAGGGATGGGATCGGCGATCGCCAATTCAACCGGGGCAGAGTCAGGCAAAGCGGGTGTTAGGGTCATATCCCCTAGTTCGCCCCCTTGCTTGGCACAATCCTTTAAAACTTGAAAGTAATGGGGCCAAGACCCACGCCACTGCTCACTGTGCGGCGTATCAGTCAGGGATTGACAGGCTTCAATCGCTGTTGTCCACCCCGCCGCAAATTGCAAATCCTGACCAATTTGAATCAACTGCTCGATGGTTCTCTGGGCAACCGTTTTGACGGCTTCAGGCACATCCCCTTGAGGAGGTAGCGTGTTCAATGCCATCTCCAGTTCCAGCACCACAAGGTCAAACCCTTGCTCAGCAAATTCCTGATGAACTTGCTTCAACTCATTCCAGTCTGGCAAGTAGCGCTGTTTAATTTGTTCGTGCAGTTGCAAAATACGTTGCACCGTCGGCTGAATCTGGGCGATCGCCTGTGCTCCGGTCGCAGAAATATCGAGGCTACTGGTGAGCAAGTCACCAGCCTCTAAAAGCATGCGCCCCAACTGACCATCACTTAAATCAGGAGCTTTCTCTAGATACCGTAAATCGGAGAGTAAATCTTCCAATACCATTGCAGTGTGCAGCATTGCATCTGCTTCTACAGTCACTGCACCCCCTTTGATGGTATGCACCGCACGATAGATATGCTGAATATCAGCCACCCAAGAGGCTGGGTTCAGTTGCTGGGCAAGCCGAAAATAATCCTGAAGATACTGCTGGGTATCGACCCTAAAGATAGCTCGCAGTTCCTGCTGTAACTGTGCCTCAGCATCATCTACCTGAAAAGGATCAGGTTGGTTCCAGAAAGAGGGAGAAGTTCCAGGTGCCGTCATAGTACTGCTGATGGGTTAAAGGAAGATAGGCCAGAAAAGAAGGAAACAATACGAAGACTTGTTTGACGAATGTAGAGGGTTCCCCACCCTATCGATAGCCCACTGACAAAACTACACAGGAATCGACGGGTGAGGCAGAATGTAGAGCAGCGTCAGCCCTCGATTAGCCACGATCAGCCGACTGAAGCACAAGCTGAGCCTCAGGCGCAAATGCTGCATTGGGTACCGCGCTGTAAACACTGTTGATGCGGAAAAATTCCACCATTTCCAGCAGTGTCTGGGCTAAGTGTTTCATCGACTCTACTTGCTGACGCGTCACCGTCGCTTTGGTCTCGGTTTCTTCAGCAACCGTGGCGATCGCGCGGGTGGCAGCAAGGGTATTTTGTACCGCTTCTACAATGTCATAGCTGGACTGATTCACCTGTTGTCCAACCTCTGCCACCTGCTCCGTCACCGATTGAATATTGGCAAACACCTGTTTCGACTGATTCACCCCTTGGGTGAAGTCTTGCACCAATTGGTTAATGTCCATCACGTCGTGGCTCAGGCCTGAAGTAACAGTCTGGATTTGATCGGTGCGTTGTTGTAGCAACACCAAGCTCTGGTTGGTTTCGGCTGCCAAATCATTGACTTGGCGCGCAACGGCTTCAAACTCGTGGGCAATACTGGCAAACTGTTCGGGATCTTGCTCTTTAATGGCCCTAGAAGAAAGGGTCGAAGCGTTGAGTGCCAACACCCGCGTTAACGAAGCAATCCGCTTTTGATCCTTCGAGAACTGCGCTGCCAATTCTACGAAGTCAGATAGCAACTGCGTGCGTTTCACAATTTGGTCGGTTCCCTGCTGGAGGGTAGCAATCCCGCTCACCATGCCAGTCATTTCCTGTTGCCCTACGGTGACAGCTTGTTGCGCCATCTGCACAGCTTCATCCGTTGCCAGCGCCTGTTTACGAGACAAGGCTGTCAAGGCATTCACACTCGTCATCAAGCCTTGTACATCTTGTACAGCTCGGGTTTGGGCCTGCGCTTGCTGGGCTGTTTCTACCGCCATCTCCTCTAGATCTCCAGCACTAGAGGCCACCTCTTGCGCCGTGGAGACTACCACAGAAACGATTCGGTTTAAGGACTCAATCAGGCGGTTCAGCGTATCAGAAACCAGACCTGTGGCGCGCTCGTTCACCTCTGCCTCAATCGTTAAATCGCCCTCTTCGATTGCAGACACAATGTCCAGAATGTGGGCAACGTCAGCTTGCAAGAGATCACTTTCTTCTCGAATCTGTTGCTCTTGGCGTGCCCGTTGCTGAACCTCGCCTTCAAGTTTCTGGTTAATGTCGAGCAAGTTATCCTGAGACGATTGCAACGCAGCCTGCGCAGCTTTGCGATCGCGGATATAGCCCGTCACAGCCATCAATACCACATACCAGCTCAACGCCAAGAGGACGGCACTACCAACTGCAAAGGCAACGGACCAACTCAAGCTTTGCTGATAATTTTTTAGCTCTACCTCAACCTTCTGTTTCACACTGTTGAGGGTGGTATTAATCCCAACACCGTAGATTTTCTTTTGGGCTTCATATTCAGGCCCTAGCAGTAACTTTAGGGCGGCGGGAGCCTGTCCTTTGCGCACAAGCTCAAAAGATTGCGTTTCAAAGGCCACTAGCTTTTTGTTGGCCGCATCGGTTTGCTCAGGACTGGCTTGCTCCGAAACAGGAATATCTTGCAAAACTGACGTAATCGCGGCATCCAGTTGAGGCACGTACTTGATGTAGCGCTTCTCCCATTTCGTGTCACCTGTACTGGCATTCATCCGCGCAGACATGGTTAACACTTCGTCCAGATGAATAATTTGGCCGCTGAGTTCTTCCAGTTTAAATTGCTTGGCCACGGTGGTTTGGAGCCCCTGGTAAATGCGCCATAGGTTCCAAGCCGATGTTCCGGTTAACGCCAAGCTCAACAGCAGCGAAACAGTAATGGTTTCAATGAGACGATTTTGTAAGACCGTTTGAATCCGCACCAGCAATGAGGTAGGGCCAGTGCCGGATGGTGTCCCCTCAGCTTGAGTGGGCCTGCTGGACGATAACGCCAGGGAGTCTCCAGATGTCATGTATCTTTCCTTAAAAGTGATAAACCAAATGAGTAGAGAGGGCAAAGTTCGGCACTAGACTGCTGCCGTCACTGTTGGCAAAGATGCCGGTTCAAATTGGGGTTCTGGCTCAAAGGGATCTGCTTCTGCTTCGGTTGTGGGCGTTCCAGTAGCAACAACAACCGCAGGCAATTTAAAGATTTGGATATTCTGTAGTAGCTCGGAAGACAGCGAGTCCATTTGATCAGAAATTTGTTGCGCCACCTGGGACTGTTGGGCGATCTGACGCGAAAGGGCGGTAATGGAGTCCATCGAAGTCGCGGTCGCGTCAATGGATTCAACAATGGTCTGGCTCGTTTGAGCCACGGTGTCTCCGGACTGTACAGCTTCCCCGGTTACGGATTGCACCGTCTTAAATACGTCGCGGGTTTGTTTTACCCCTGCCGTAAACCCTTGCACCAAGCCCCCTAGTCGCTGAACCTCAGTATCAACATCTGATACCACTCGGTGGATTTGGTTACTGCGCTGTTGCAGATCAGCCAGGCCTAAATTGGTCTGTTGCGCAAGCTGACTGACTTGGCCTGCAATGGCTTCAAATTCACGGGCCACCAGTGCAAATTGTTTCGGATCGCGCTGTTCCGCAGCACGGGCCGCAACCAGAGAAGCATTCAGGGCCAGCACTTGGGTTTGGCTGGCAATGTCGCCTTGATCTTGCACAAACTGATCCGCAAGACCCACAAACTCCCCTAGGGTTTTCATTTGCTGCACGATGCGATCGCTACCCTGTTGCAACACATCGATTTCGCGATCCAGCGTGCCAATGGCCACTTGTCCACTATCCACCGCAGACTGGAGCGTTACCAGAGACTGATTCGTTTGAATGAGCTGCGTCGCTGCACTCTTAGCGGCTTGCCGTACCCGTTCAGTGAGGTCTAACACCTGGGCAACAGATTGCACCTGCTCGCTGGTACTGGTCGCAACGGTGGCTGCAATATCTTTTTGGCGATCGCTACTAAGGGCCACCCGTTCTGCTGCCGTCGAAACCTGAAATAACACCCGACCCAATTCTTCTACCAGACGGTTCAGGGTGTCACCCACCAATCCTGTTGCCCGTTCATTAACCTCAGCTTGGGCTGTGAAATCCCCTTCTTCGATGGTACAAACCACATCCAGAAGGTGACCAATATCTTCTTGTAACTGTTCACTTTCTTGACGAATCTGTTCTTCTTGCTGCTTCCGAGTTTCTGCTTCTTGCTTCAGCGCCTCGTTGGTTTCTAGCAAGGTTTCCTGAGAGCGCGATAAAGCTAACTGAGCCGCTTGACGATCCTGAATATAGTCGCGCACCGCAAGCAAAACCACAATCCAGCTTCCCAATAAAATGGGTAGCGTCGCACCCGCAAAGACAATAGATTCAAACAAGCCTTTTTGATAGTCTTGGAGCTTCTGCGAAACCAACTGTTCAATCTGGTCTAGAACGCGCTTGCTTCCCGCAGAATAGATTTGCTTCTGTTCATTGTATTGCGAGCCCAACAATAAGCTCAGCGCCGCTTTCGATTGTCCTTGACGCACCAATTGAAAGGCACGGTTTTCTAAATCGATTAGTTTTAGGTTCGCATCATCTGTTTTCTTCGCTTCTGCCCGAACCTCTGGGGTAGCACCCGCCAAAAGCGCCTTAATGACCTGATCTAACTGGGGCTCAAACTCACGATATCGTGCTTCCCATTTAACATCTCCAGTACTCGCCGCCATTCGCGCCGACATCGTTAGAACTTCATCAAGGTGGACCGCTTCACCACTCAATTTTTCGAGCTTAAATTGCTCCTCTACTGTGACCCGAAATCCTTGATAAATAGACCACAGGTTAGCGGTTGAAGCACCTGTAAGCAAAAGACTGCCGGCCAGGGTAACCGTCATACTTCCAATTAAATGGTTTCGGACAAATTGACGTAGACCATTCAGCAGGGATGTTGATTCAGCCACCGGAATTTGTAACCCAGCCTCCTGGGTTACGTCCGGGTAAGACGAAGAAGTATTCATAACCGATGTTTAAATATGGTTGAGCAAAGTGAGCGCTAGGGTCTCGAATACGGCGATTCCATGCCGAGAGAATTCCAACGCAGGGGTTCCCACAAATTAGATGGCAGCAACTCTGCACGCATCATGACCATCTCTGAGGGAGCATTGGCACTCGGATCATCGAACCCAGGAAGTTCACTACGGGATTGATTCCCAATCGCGGAATCAACCACAATGCCAATCTGCGCTAATGATCCTGCTGCGTCATTGAGCAAAATTGCAGTGGATGTTTCGCGCAATGAACCATAGGGAACTTGCACAAGCCGATGACCAGATAGCAAAGGTACAACCTTGCCTTTATGATGCATAATTCCCAAAATGGCAGGGGTGTAAAATGGTAAATCTAAAATCTGCGATCGCTCAACACGAACAATTTCAGATACCCAGACAGCCGGGAATGCCAACTGCAACGCACCCACCTGCGTAACAATCAATCGTTCTGCCAAACTCCCAGAAAGCAAGGCGGTTGTTTCTGCCGTCGTCATAGTTGGAGTTGTCATAACCTACTTAAGCGACTGCACCAACGCGTTGAATCACTTGCACCAAATCTTCACGAGAAACAGGCTTTGTCAGGTAATCGTTAGCACCCGCCCGTTTAACGCCATAGTTAACCTCAATCGGGGTTTTTTTGCTGGAGTAAAAGACCACATATTGATTTGCGGTTTTCGGATTCAGACGCATAGAACGCAAGAATTTATAGCCATCTTGTTCCGGCATCACAACATCTAGAAAGACCAAATCGTAGTTGCCGGCTTCCACTTTTCCTAACGCTTCAGTGGGGTTATCACATTGATCCACTTGATGACCTAATGCTTCCAGCAAGGATGCCAGGGAATGCCGATCTACAGAACTATCATCAATAATGAGAAACCGCATTACTATCTCCTATAGGTAAAGTAATTAAAGAGAAACTTAGACTTCCGCGTTGGCCGCTTTGCCCGAAAGCAACCTTGAAAGCAACGATTGTAGTTGTCCTTGAAACTGAACGCCTTCAACCGCTGTTAATGGCTTCGATAGGAACTCACAACCGCTCCACTGGGCTCGCCATTTATTAGACAGCTTCTGCTCCCCAGTCAAAATCACCAACGGAATCGAGGCAATTTCTGGTCGCTGCCGAATTTGTTTTGCCAACTCAAACCCAGAAATCGTTGGCATATTAATATCAATAAAAATTGCACTAGGTTTTACTTTCAAAATTGTCGCCAAGGCCGTTTCTGCATTTTGGCAAGTGACAATTGAATATCCCAACGCCTTCACCCAGTGTTGAAACTGCCTCAGTACTATGGGTGAATCGTCAATAATCATCAGACTGGAAGGATCCAGCTTGGATGGAGACACCAACTGCAACAAACCAGCCCCAATCAACTTAGAAAAAATCTTGGCTACTTCCAAAGGGTCTTGGGCAAATGCTACTGAGATTTGACTCAAGGTTTTGCCAGACATCACCAAGCTCTGTACCCGATCCCTTCTACTCTTTGGCAAATCTGCCGCATCAAATGCTTTTTGATCGATACTGGGAATCAGGTTCATAGAGGGAACATGGACCTTAATTTGCTGCCAAATCAATTGGCGTTGCAGTGCTTCTTCTAACAGCAAGGAACCCGTAATACCCGGCAATGGAAAGCTTTCGGTTAATGTTTCATCTGCAATAAACTCTGCTGTGCCCGCACCTAAAGATAGACATAAATCCAAATCGTTGAGGATTTTCAATCTCAAAACTTCTTGAATCTGAGCCTTGGTCGCAAGCTCTAGCTCTTGCAGCAGATCCACAAGACGTTCTGGAGAGATGACCCCCTGTAGAATTTGAGCCCGAAGGACACCTAGCTGATGTTGTGCCGATTCTT